>CAJAFH010000077.1 GCA_903939005.1 uncultured Actinomycetes bacterium
CCAACCCCGGCGCACCGCTAAATCTCCGGTGGGCCAAACATTCAAGCGCCCCAGCTGAAACATCATAAACATCTCAACTGTCCAGCGCCCAATGCCCCAAAGCGAAGTTAATTTGTCATACATTTCTTGATCATCATGGATTTCATCAATGGCATCTATGGGGATTGATTTATCAGCAACTGCCCCCGCTAGGCCCTTGATAGTGCGAGCTTTTGCGCCAGAAACGCCTATTTCTCGAAGTTCAATGTCATCGAGTTTAAGTATTTTTTTAGCGCTAATCGTCCCATTACATAGATCAATCAAGCGCGCATGAATTGTCTCCGCAGCCTTTACCGCTAGTTGTTGGGAGATAACTGAACTAACCAAGGATTCGAAGTGAGTCTCGGTTGGTGCACTACGACCAATCGTGCAAAGCGGGCGACGAGCTATTAATGGTGCAAATTTGCGATCCATTTCTGCAACTTCAGCAACGATACGTCGCATCTTTTGCGCAGAGTGGACTGCCATAGATTAAAGGGAGAAACTTGGATATTCGTCGGTCACTAAAATAAATGCGTAACCGTAAACGCGATTGTAGAAAGCTAAAATTCCTACCATTGCATCAGCGCACCAAACTGGATACTTACCGCTGAACAAGATTGAGAACCAAGCAAAAGCAGTCAAGAACAATCCGTATATTAAGTAGATTATTCCCATTACATAAAGTGGAATGGCGAGGAACCACTTGAATAGTGGCATTACTCGGCTCAGCTGCGAACCATTACCAACCTCAGGCAAAGTAATTTTTACAATGTCATTTTCTTCAATCGATGGATAGTCATCGGTTAACAGAAGTGCATATGCGTTAATGCGAGTCTCGAGTGAAATTAAGGCATGGTTAAAGGCCAACACGTAACTTGGGTAAATGCCGCGAAATACCAAGGCTAAGAAAGTAGGCAGAACTATCAGGCCGCCTAAGCTATAACCCCAGGTATCAGTGGACATTGAGTCGATCGCAAATGCACTCAAATAGATTGCAACGGGCAGCACGATGATTAATCGGAAGAAAGCCGTTAAGCGGTTGCGGTCTTCGAGTTCTACCTGGATTAAAGTCTGAATTTGATTGCTCATAACTCTAAGGTAACCCTTATTCTGAGAAATCTATTGCTTTTTTGGCACTTAAGGCCTACTTTTTACAGTTGTTGCAGGAATTTACAGTCTTTTGCAGAAAGATCGAGGAGAAGATGGCTGGAATCAAGGAAGTTGCCGCTGAAGCAGGAGTTTCAACTGCAACAGTTTCGCGTGCGCTTCGTGGCCTCGAACACGTAAATCCGCAAACTCGAGCGAAAATTGAGGCGGCAGCTGCAAAATTAAATTATTCATTATCTGGCGACGGTGATCGAATTCGACCTGGTCGCACCAACAGTGTCGGCGTAGTTGCCCCATATATTTCGCGTTGGTATTTCGCCCAAGTAATCAATGGTGCCGAACAAGCGCTTCGCGAAGCAGGCCTTGATCTATTGCTCTATAACTTCAGCCAGATGAAAGGTCGCGAGCGTTTATTCCAGCATCAATTGTTGAAAGGTCGCGTTGATGCCTTAATCGTAATCAGCTTGCCGCCAACTGAAGAAGAGTTTGCCTCGATGTTGAGTTTAGGAATTCCAATCGCTCTTGTTGGAATGGCTCATAAAGATTGTGCAAGTATTAAAATTGATGATGTTGCTGGAGCTCGAACTGCAACCCAACACTTGGTTAATCAAGGTCATAAACAAATTGGCTTAATGTCCGGTCGCCCAGATGATCCATTTAATTTTTCGGTGCCACAAGATCGTCGTCGAGGTTTCTTGCAAGTTTTAGCAGAGAACGGTTTGGAGTGGTTGCCTTCTCGCGAAGTGCATGGTGACTTCACTATGAATACTGCCTCACGTGCGATGGATGATTTATTAGCTAGACCAAATCGGCCTACTGCAATATTTTGCGAGTCCGATGAAATGGCATTCGGCGCAATGCAGGCGGCTAGGCGTCACGGTTTAAGTGTTCCTGATGACATTTCGATTATTGGTTTTGATGGCCATGAAATGTCGGAATATTCTGATCTAACAACTATCGAACAGCCAGTGCAATTAATGGGCGAGATGGCTGCTTGGTCAATCATGGAACGACTACGTAAACCTAATGCCGAGGTGCCCTCATTAGTTCTTCCAACTACGCTAGTAGTACGTAATTCCACAAAACGACTTGAGGCATAGTTATGAGTACGGTTACTAAAGATGTTGTGATAATTGGCGGTGGCCACAACGGTTTAGTAGCCGCAACTTATTTAGCTAAAGCTGGCAAATCCGTGGTAATTCTTGAAGCAAATGATGAAATCGGAGGCGCCACAGCAAGCGTCAGAGCTTTTCCTGAATTTGATGCTCGTTTGTCGCGCTATTCATATTTAGTGGCTTTGTTACCTGATCAAATCGTTAGCGACTTGGGGCTTAATTTTGTTACCGTGCCTCGCACAGTTTCGTCATATACCCCTGATTTAAATGGGGCTGGACTTTATATTTCGCGCCAATGGGATCAAGCCACCGCCGATTCCTTCGCCTCGATTCCAGATGGTGAGGCAGATGCACAAGCTTGGCAGCAGTTCTATGGCGAAGTAGCAAAGTTTGCCGAACGTATCGCGCCTTATATGTTGCAACCGCTAAAAAGTCGTAGCGAACTCAAGGCGGCAATTGATTTGCCCGAGATTTGGGATTATTTAATTGAAGCGCCAATTGGCGAAATCATTAACGCTCGCTTTAAAAGTGATTTGGTAAAAGGCGTTGTCCTTACTGATGCGCTAATCGGAACCCATGTATCAGCCGATGACATGTTGGCCAATATTTGTTTTCTCTATCACTTGATTGGAAATGGCACTGGCGAATGGAAAGTTCCTAAAGGCGGCATGGGCGCTCTAGTTAAGGAGCTAGAACGAGTTGCTCGCGCCGCTGGGGTTGAGATCCGTACTAATTGCAAAGTCACTTCAATTGAAAGTAACGCAGATTCAGTTACCGCAATAATAGAAAATGGTGAAAAGTTTGTAGCCAGTCATTTGCTCTCAAATGCTGCTCCGCAAGTTCTAGCTAAGCTGCGCAACAAACCCAAGCCAGTAAGTTTGTCGGGTGCGCAATTTAAAATTAATATGCTGTTAAAGAAAATGCCTAGATTAAAGAGCGGTATTACGCCTGAATTAGCATTTGCCGGAACCTTCCATATCAGTGAGAAATTTTCCCAGCTCGAAACTTCTTACCAAGAGAGCAAAGCGGGAAAGCTGCCTGCTTGTTTCCCATCTGAAATGTATTGCCACACTTTGTCTGATCCCTCGATTTTGAGCCCCGAGCTACAAGCTGCTGGTTATCAAACTCTGACTCTCTTTGGCTTACACACCCCAGCTGAACTTTTCGATGCTGATAATGAAGCGACTAAGGCCACCGCTTTAGCCGGTTTCATCGCTGAATTAGATAAGTATTTAGTTGATCCAGTCTCTGAAATTATCGCTCGCAATAGTGATGGTTCGCCATGTATTGAAGCCAAGACGCCATTGGATTTAGAGGAAGCGATTTCATTGCCGCGCGGAAATATCTTCCATAGTGATCTAACTTTCCCATTCCGCGAAGATGGCGATAGCCGGCGTTGGGGCGTGGAAACTGATGATCCCCGAATCTTTATTTGTGGCGCAGGTGCGCAACGTGGCGGGGGAGTGAGCGGAATCCCTGGTCATAATGCGGCAATGGCCGTTCTTGGAAAGTAAAAAAGTAATAGGCTTTCAGCTATGAGTTCTGATAAGAAGCTAAAGCCAGAAACACTTGCGATTAGTGCTGGCCGACCAGTTCCTGAGCCAGATGGCGAACTAAATACGCCAATTGCGTTGAACTCGACTTTTCATGCAGGTGGCCCAATTGGTTATGGTCGTTACGGAAACGAAACTTGGACAGCTTTAGAAAGTGCGATCAGCGCTCTCGAAGGTGGTGAGACTTTAGTTTTCGCTTCGGGCCAAGCTGCAGCAACTGCGATCTTTAATTTACTTCCAATCGGTGCTCCAGTTGTTCTTTCCGATGAAGGCTATCAAGGCATTGCTGCGCTACTAAAGGGTTTCCACGAGAGTGGTCGTCTCGAAGTTCGCTTTGTTGAAGCAACCAATACTGCAGCCGTGCTAGAGGCGGCAAAAGGAGCAGCGTTACTTTGGCTGGAGTCACCAACTAATCCAGCTCTAGAACATGTTGACCTTAAAACAATTATTGCTGGCGCTAAGAAGTTAGGTGTTGGCGTCGCAGTTGACAACACTTTGGCCACGCCATTAACGCAAAAGCCGCTTGAATTCGGGGCAGATTTTGCAATGCATTCAGTTACTAAATATTTTGCTGGCCACAGCGACATTATTTTGGGTTCAGTTTCCACCAATGATCCAGCTCTTTATAAGCGTTTAGGTGATGTCCGTAAATTAAGTGGCGCAATTCCTGGCCCCTTCGAAGTTTGGTTAGCACTGCGCGGAATCCGCACTTTCCCACTTCGTTTCAGAGCGGCTGAAGCCAATGCCAAAGAGCTGGCAAAGCGCTTAGCTGGCCATGCCAAGGTGAGCAAAGTTCGCTACCCCGGCTTTGGCGGCATGATTTCATTTGAATTAACCTGCGATGCTGCCGGCACAGATCTAGTTACCCAGAGTGCAAGAATCATTACCAACACAACTAGCCTCGGCGGCATTGAATCTATGTGGGAACGCCGTCGTCGTTGGGCGACTGAGAGCCACAAGATCTCGGAATCCTTGATCCGATTCTCAGTGGGCTGCGAAGATGTCGATGATTTATGGGATGACATCACTGCCTCATTAGGCAAAATTTAAGTTATAGGAGTATTTTTAGCATATGTTAAAAGCAATTAAGCGATTCGTCGGGGTAGTCGGCGTAGCTCTATTGGCTTTTCGCGCCATTGGCTCATTTCTCTCTTGGGTAGATAAGCAAGATGAGACGCAAGTTGATGCTTGGATCGATGAAGAAGAATCTGAAGTCGCTTAATTGAGCCAAGAATATGTAGCTGGTAGTTGCAACATTGGTAAGGGTGAAGTTCGCCGCCGCCAAGTTGTCGCACTCGCTGGCGCAGTAATCTCAATTACATCTTTAGTTGGGTTAATCAGCACCGATGCCAGCGGCAGTGCAAGACTTTCATTGTTTTTTCCACTGATGATATTTTCGATCGGATTCATTCAATCTCGTAAGAAATTTTGTTTAGCTTATGGATTTATGGGAACTTTTAATTTTGGCAAGCTAGGGCAGATCTCACGAGTTTCAGATCCAATTTCTAAGAAAGCAGATCGCAAGACTGCGCTAATAATTTTGGCACAGTCAACCGCACTGGCCCTAGGGTTAACGCTCGCCACACTAGCGTTACCGCGTTAGTACTTCCATTGCGCACTACTTAGTGCCACAGTAGATACATGGAAATTATCATTCAGTTGAGAAATGCCCAGGTTGCCGAAGATTTCAAAGGAATCGTTAACGAGAAACTTAAAGCGTTAGCAAGATTTAATGTAAAAATGGATCGGGTAGAAGTCGAAGTCATTGAAGAGAAAAACCCGCGTCAAGGCAAACACGATCACAAAGTAGTCATTACCTCTCGTGGCGCTGGCCCACTATTACGTGCTGAAGCCGCTGAATTTAACGGTGTAGCAGCTTTTGATAAAGCTATTGCCAGCTTTGAACTACAGATCCGCAAAGTTCATGAACGAGCTAAAGAGCACGGCCGCGACACTTTGCGAGATAGAGCAGTAGATTTAAATAATCTCTGAGCCATCTTTACGAGTCGCGGTAAGGCTTGCTACTGCGGTAATCAATAAGGTTCCGACAATTACGCTAAGGCTAAATTCAATCGATACGTGAGGCACTTCGATGCCAGCAATCTCATGTATTCCAATACCGTGGAATGCCTCAAAGAACATTTTGACACCAATAAATGCCAAGATAATCGATAGGCCTTTTGAAAGAAATACCAATCTCTTGAGCAGTCCTTGTAACAGGAAATAAAGCTGACGCAGTCCCATTAGCGCGAAAATGTTCGCAGTCGTAACAATGTAAGGGTCTTTAGTGATTCCAAAGATCGCCGGAATAGAGTCAAGCGCGAACACTAAGTCGGTAATTCCCAAAGTCAGCAGCGCGATCGTAAATGTTGAGGTGCCTTTTGCCCGTAAGAATTTTACAATTTTACTATCATCCGGCGTTGTTTCGTGATCTTCTTTTTCGATTAATAAGCGATAAGCCGTGTAGATCAAGAATGCACCGAATAAAAAGAAGGCACTTGAAAAACGAGTAATGATTGCAGATCCTGCGGCGATAAAGACTCCGCGCAAGATCAGAGCAATAATAATTCCTAACAAGAGTACTAACTGTTGTTTAGTCTTATCAATTTGCAAGCGGCTTAAAATAATTACAAATACAAAGATGTTGTCAACGGACAGGGCGTACTCAGTTAGCCACCCTGCGAAAAATTCCTTCTGAGCTGTCTCACTTGGGGTCCAGTTAGGCATGAAGTAACCAAAAGCAATCGCAGCTGACACATAAATAACTGTCCAGATTGCGGCTTCTGCTGTGCTGGTCTCCTTATTTCTACGCAGAATTGCGATTATTAAGTCGAAGGCAATTACTGCTGAAAGGATGCCAATAGTTATTAGCCAAGTTGAAGTCGATTCCATGGCGCAACTTTACATATGACAGAGAATTCTTACCTCTTAAACCAGATGGCGCACCCTGTTATGAGTTCTAACTCACCATTTTCACAGGTTGGCGTACCGTTGGATGAAAGAATAATTTCACTTGCCTGGAGTTTTACTGATTTATCACCTGAGTTTAAGTAAACCTGAATTCCAGCGCGGGAGAAGCCCAGAACTCCTTGATCAATTCTGCTGACATCCCAAGTGAAATCTTTAGCACCTAGAAGTTTGGCTCGCTCAGAAAGTGCTCTCTTATAAAGCGATAACGAACTTTGCTTATCGTTACTTTGAGATTCAACGGAAAAGACTTTCCAAGTTGTTGGTAGTGGCAACCAAGATTTTCCGGATGAAAAACCAAATGGGCTTTCTTGGCCTGACCATGGCATTGGGACTCGAGCACCATCGCGACCTTTAGTTTCACCATTGGTACGAATAAATGAGGGATCTTGGCGATCACTATCAGCTACTTCTGCATCAGGTAGGCCAAGTTCTTGACCGTTGTAAACATAACAAGAGCCAGGCAGACCAAAAAGGAACAGGGCTAATGCACGAGCTTCTTCAGCGCCAAGCCGTGAGGCCACGCGTGGTGAATCATGATTGCTAATTGCCCAAGTTGGATAAGCGCCGACATCTTTGAGCATCTCAATCGTGTTATTTACTAATCTAAATAGAGTTTTTGCATCATAGGGCGCGATCAATAAATCAAAGTTAAAAATTTGGTGAAGCTCATCAGGGCGAACATAGGCAACGCCATTTACTGGCGGATGAACCCATGCCTCAGCAACTGCCATGATTGGTTTATCGAATGAATCAAAGTGCTTACGCCAACTACGGTAGATCTTATGAACGCCCGCGCGATCAAAGAATGG
>CAJAFH010000078.1 GCA_903939005.1 uncultured Actinomycetes bacterium
ACCCTCCAACTCTAAAACACTCCAGGGGCGTCCTGGTGTGTCAGATCTTTTCTGGGATACCCGGCGCAGCAAGTACCTTTGCTGTTTAAGACATCCCATGTTTGTGTTGACTGAAATCTATCTTTCCTTTAGATTAAGGTCAAGGATATCGAGATAACAATTAGGTTACTTTTAAAAGGTGAGTTTTCGAAGAAAAGTAGCTCTTTATCTACTGAAAGGTGGGATGACTTTGCCAGATAAGCACGCCGGGAAAATGCCAGCGAAGATAAAGGAATCCCGCACAGATGGGGCGGTTCGCTCTCTACGTGAGTGGATCTTTACTCATGGCCTCAAGTCAGGCGACTTACTCCCTTCCGAATCGCAGTTGTGTGCAGAGTTAAAAGTTGGACGAAACTCGCTGCGCGAAGCTGTGCGAACTTTGCGAGCAACTGGCGTCCTCGAAGTAAAACAAGGCGCCGGCACATACGTCGGAGTTCTCTCTCTTAAATCAATGTCTGATGAATTAATTTTCCATAGTCGCTTAACTATTGATGACCATGGCACATACCTACGATATTTAAGCGAGGTACGCGAGTCACTTGAGCAAGGCTTACTTACAAATTTAGTTACTGAAGGCTTGAAACCAGACTTAGAAGCGCTAGAAAAAATCTTGGCAAAAATGGACGAAGAGGCGAAGTCGGGGTTTGTTACCTCTGCGACAGACCGAGAATTCCATGAGGAGCTTCTTGCGCCATTGAAAAACCCACTCTCGATTTTGCTACTTGAAGTCTTTTGGCGAATCTTCGACGAACTGTTAGATACAAAATACGACCCGGCGGCAGCGAGTAAAACTGCAGATCGTCACCATGCAATTCTGTTGGCTATCAAAGCTTCAGATCCGAGAGGTGCTCGTATTGCTCTTCACAGCCACTTTGATGGACTTAGAAATCGAATTGGTGGTAGAGACTTCAAGATTGACTAGTTTTACGATTCTCTATTTATGCTTTTGATAAATCGTTTCGTGCTCAACCATGGATCAGTGATTGCAGATCCAACACATACCGACCAAGCACCCGCATCAAATGCTTGGCTTACCAGCTCAGGTGAATTAAATCTGCCTTCAGCTATTACAGGCACTGCACAATGAGTTGTACACGATTTAACCAAATCAAGATCTGGAAGTTCTGGTACTGGCCCTTTTGTGTAACCTGAAAGCGTTGTAAAAACCGCTACAGCTCCACTCTTTTCAGCTGCAATTGCTGATTCAAGATCATCAATATCTGCAATTACTACAGCCCCAATGGCTTTAGCTTGCGCAACGAAATCATTTCCGAGAGTTCCATCAACTCTTTTGCGCAGGGTTGCATCTACTGCAATTAAATCAACGCCGGCTTCCAGAAGTTGGTAGACGTGTTCCAACAAAGGCGTGATCACGACAGGCGTGTTTTCGCTCTTTAACTTAATGAGCCCAACTATTGGAATTGAAACAGCTTTTTTGATTTCTGAAATATCTCGTAGGCCTTCGGCTCTAATTGCGACAGCTCCACCGGCTTCGGCAGCTTCTGCCATGTATGACATCAAACCGCGATTCG
This sequence comes from uncultured Actinomycetes bacterium, assembly GCA_903939005.1. Taxonomy (GTDB): domain Bacteria; phylum Actinomycetota; class Actinomycetes; order Nanopelagicales; family Nanopelagicaceae; genus Planktophila. Next base: position 1,572 of record CAJAFH010000078.1, read on the forward strand.
CTAACGGGCTACCGGGTGCGGCTTGGCAAGAGACAATCAATCCATTGCGCAAGCGATCTAACGCTGTATCCGTCAAGATTTGACTCCCTTTATTTGACACAATTAATTTATATTAAGTGCTCAGGTGGACCATTGTAATCAGTAATGTTTTGAATCTGAAGAGCGCAAACGATGAGATTTGAAATCCTAAATAGAGTTTAGACGCTCAATGATCTAATCGAAGTCTGCTCTCTAGTTCAAGAATCGAATTCCAAATAGCTGCTGAAATTACTATTCCATCTGTATTTTTGGCTCTCTCTTGCTCTTCAACTTCACCAGGCAAGAGAATTGGTTTATTAGAATCTGCTGGTGGTGCATTCTTAATTACGCCGGTGGCTTGATTTACATCCTGCAAGAATTGATCTACGCCAAAAAAGAATTCTGGATCCATTGCAATCAAAATTGTGCCATTGCCGTTGCCGTAGGAATCACTCATTGAAGGATGAGCGCCCGAGAGCGCTCCGCCAAGAAGTTCAATTAGAAGATTTAGGCAATAACCCTTGTGACCTCCAAAAGGTAAAATTGCGCCACCTGCGTAGAAATCTGCTGGATCTGTAGTTGGGCTGCCATCTGCTTTAACAATTAGGCCTTCTGGAACTGTAAGTCCATTTACATTGGCTGCTCGAATCTTGCCTTCTGCGGAACTGGCTGTAGCAAAATCAATAACAATGTTCTCGCCCTCGGTAGGAATTCCAGCTGCAAAGGGGTTGGTTCCGAATAGTCTTGTTTTGCCTCCATGCGCTGCCACGTTAGGCCCACCATTGCACCACATGATTGAAACTAGTGACTTTTGAGAGAGCAGCTCTACATATTCACCTAAGCGACCAATGTGATTACAGGACTTTATAGAAACCGTTGCTATCCCGAATTTATGTGCATTATCTGCAACTAAATCAACTGCTCGCTTGCAAGCAATCTGTCCCCAGCCCCATTGACCATCTAGTGTTACAACGGCGCCACGCTCAGAAATTATCTTTGGTTGAGCAGTAGGTATTACCTGACCACTTTCAACTGCGTTGGCATATTCAACTAGTCGCAATATTCCGTGAGATGAGTGCCCAGCGGCTTGAGCATCAACAAGTGATTCAGCAACTGAGAGAGCATCTTCTTTGGAAGAGCCCACTAGCTCCAAAATTCTTGCAGACTTTTCCAGCATAAGCTCATATTTTATTTGCTCTGTCTGCATGAAGGTTTAAATGCCTTTCACCCTTAACGAATGTTGGTTTGACGCAATTCTGGAAGATTAACTCAGTGTTTATAAGAGCGCAATCATTTACAGATAATTATTGATTCGGTGCCTCGGCAATGTTAATCTCAATCATGGCTAGGAGTGCTCGGTGAGTGTGATTCGATTTGGCATTGTTGGTTCTGGTTACATGGGTAAGACGCATGCTGAAGCTGTTCATCGACTACCTAACGCTGAATTAGTGGCTGTGGCAGGCGGTACTAGAGCCCCAGACTTGGCAAAGCAATACGAAGTTGATTTCGAAACAGACATTGACGCTCTTTTACGTCGAAAAGATATTGATGCAATCGTAATTACAACACCACATCACTTGCACTATGAGCAAACTTTGGTTGCTTTGCAAGAGAAGAAGCATGTTTTGGTAGAGAAGCCACTCGCAACTTCTGTGGATGATTGTAATCAAATGATCAATCTCGCAGCACAAAATGAATTGATCCTGGGTGTTGGGTACCACCAGCGGTTTCGAGTCAACAATTACACTGCGCGCGCACTAATTAGAGAAGGTGCGATCGGAGATGTAGTTTCAATTCAAGTTTCAATGCCAACCTACGCTGGAGCCATGCAAGCCGGTGGCATTGGTAGTGATTATGGTTGGTGGAATAACCCAGCTTCACTTGGCCACATCATGAATAGTGCGCCGCATGGTATTGATTTACTACGTTGGTTTATGGATGAAGAAGTTATAACTGTTTCTTCATTCTCGCGAACATTTCTTCCTGGTGTGCCCGTGGAAGATACAACAATAGCTAATATCGAATTTTCAAACGGTGCAATCTGTTCGCTATTTTCAAGTAGAGCGCTTCCTGCTCCAGCATTTGTCGGCGAGGAATATCGCTTCAGAATTATGGGAAAAACCGGACTTATGGATCTTGACCCTTATGGGGAATTAAAGATTTCAGATGAGAATGGTTGGCGTGTTGTTTCGAAGCAGCCTGCAGTTGGTCACCAAGGCGCAAACTCTGCATATAGCGATGTAAGAATGCAGGCCTACTGCGATCAAATCTCTTCTTTCATTGATTTAATCGAAGGTAGACCAGGAAATATTGGCGTTGGTAAGGATGGAATGGCAGCAGTTCAGGCTTGTCTTGCGATGTTGGAATCCTCAACGGAAAGAAAATGGATTTCGCTTAATAGTTGATATTAAAACTAAGAGCGGAGATGTCCGGACCACAAAAAGAGTTAAAGTTGTGATTGGTTCCGCGTTAAGTTGGAACTAAGAGCGGAGACGAGGAGATTTGAACTCCTGAAGGCGATTAAACCTTTTACTTTCTCGAACATTTCACGCGCTTATTGGTTTTTACTATAACCCCATATACCGTTGGGGAGTATGGGGCTGCAAACACGAATACTCAGAAGTCTTTCACTTCTCATGATTATTTCTTTAGCTTGTGTATCGGGATCTACCTCTAGCGCAAGAGCAGCCTTAAAGCGCGCACCTGTAACAATAAAGGAATTTACCTTTCAATCGGGGGCTTACTATATTTCCGGAACAGTGGCTTCGGGAAGTTGTTTCTCGGAAGCTAAAACTCTTTTTCGTGATCCGGCTGGGAAGACCGTTGACGTTTCTAAAGCATCTAAAGAAACATATCCTTACTTGACTATCTATTTTTCCGTTATACCGAAAGATTCGGCATGCTTGAAGGGTACACAGGTAACTTTAGGTAATTCAGGACCATACAGAGTTAATGCAACTGAGATTCGTGATTACACAACGAAAAAAGTTCTTTGGAATGTTAACCAAATAACTAAAAATCCAATCTCTTCGGCAGATGCTCCTATTGAGAGCCCGATTGTATCTTTTGTAGCCTCTAGACATATTTACTGCGAGACCTGCAAAATCATTACTCAAGAAATTGCGCTCATAGAATTGAATGGGGCAAGCCAGTCAGCTCTCACGCCTCTTTCTTCGCAATTTGGTTTTGCGGTGGTTGGCAGAAGAAGCGACGCGCTCATTGTGCAAAACACGTCACCTAATCGTTATGTTTATTTCGCGGATCTTTGGCTTGTCACATCTTCTGGCTGGAAACTTCTTTCGAATGATACTTCTCACGTACATGGATCAATTCTTCTTAACGCTGATATGAAGAGTTACATCTCGTCACAATCGCAAGGCTTTTCATCAGTAAACACTGCCCTGATCATGTACCCCTTACAAGGCTACAGAGAAGGCCAACTAGAGAAAGTTCTCTTTGATGCAAAGAAGTACGGAGGTGGATTTATAAGTTCACTCTCGGCGAGCCCGGACGATAAGTTCGGTTACTTCACTCATATTTCAAAAGGAGTTTCTAACCTGTACCAAATAAACCTTGCCACTAATAAACTTTCCAAATTAGGGAAAACAGTTGACGGTTTCAATTTAGAGGCAATTGACTCTGATGGAAATTTCATTGGAATCATAAAGAATCGTGCAGATGCCGAAAATGCACCAAATGTTGTAAGAATTTCACTGAAGTCGCTCACGGTGGCGCAGATTTTTGAGACTGGTCCATTCACCTTCAGTCCGAGTTTAGGTCCGGCAGTTATAGCCTCCGGTAAATATTTGATTTTTAACAATGATTCAAGCCGCCAACTCACCATCTTTGATTCAACAGGAATAGAGAAAGCGCTGAATTATCGCTTCCAAACGTCATTAAGTTTCCTGACAGCGCTGCCTTCTAAATGGATTGATAAAGGTTCTATACCTGCTATTCCCGACAATATGTGAACTTCGGTCATGAATACTAAAATGCAGAACAAGTGAGAGCGGAGATGTCCGGACCACAAAAAGAGTTAAGGTTGTGATTGGTTCCGCGTTAATATGTTGCTGAGCGGAGACGAGGAGATTTGAACTCCTGAAGGCGATTAAACCTTACCTCGTTAGCAGTGAGGCGCACTCGACCGGGCTATGCGACGTCTCCAAGTAC
>CAJAFH010000079.1 GCA_903939005.1 uncultured Actinomycetes bacterium
CTGATAACTTCATCAGTTTTGCTGCCACAACTGCCGCTGCAATGGTGCCGCAGACTTGAGTCGCATGTAAGCCACGCGCATGAAAACCATGTGGGGTAGCCGCGCCAAGCCGGCAAATAATTTCCAGACCTGCTGCGTAAGCGGTAATAACTTCTTCGCCAGTTGCATTTATTGATTCACCCAGTGCCATAGCAACTGGCAAAGTCGGCGCAGTTGCATGCACCAGTCCCCCTGCATGAGTGTCATCAAAATCAAGAGCATGTATCAAGATCGCATTAATAAAGGCTGCGGCCGGTACCGAAGTCTTATTACCGCTGCCCCAAATAGTTGCAGCGCTGGATTCGCCATACTGGGCAACCGTGGCAGCTGCAGCATTCGCTACTGCAGTCGTACGACCGCCGACTGCATCACCAAATCCATCTAGTGCGTGTTCTTTTACAATGTTTTGAACGCTTGCAGGCAGGTCAGACCAAGTGAGTTTTAAAGCCCACTCTGCTAATTCCTGCGCAGTACTCATTTGGCAGTAAATGCCTGATCTGCTGAAAGTTGCGCAACTTTTGCTGCATCATATTTAAGCAAGTCAGCTAGTACGTAATCAGCATCTTCATTGCGCTGCGGCGCGCGACGATTATCTGTGCGAGCCGGACCAGCTTTTACTGGGGTCGCAACTTGCTTAACTTTTCCGTAGCGAGGGTGATCAGTTTCAATAATCATCTCGCGCGCAATAGTGTGTGGCTCAACCAAACTCTGTGCCACTGTATTAATTGGTCCGCACGGAATTGATTCAGCATAAAGTTTTGGTAACCAATAGCTAACGCTCTGCTTTGCCAGAATTTCTTCCAGCATCGGAATCAAAACATGTTTATTCTTCAATCGCGCTGCAAAGTTAACAAATCGCTCATCGGTAGCTAGCTCAGGGCGCTCAATAACTACGGTTAAGCGTTGCCAGAACTTCTCTTTGGCACAACCAACGATTAACCAACCATCTGATGCTTCGAAAGCTTGGAAGGGAACAAGTGATGGATGAGCTGAATGGTGAGTGCGAACTGGTTCGAAACCAGCGTTCATATGCCAAGCTGCTGGGTAAGTAAGCATTCCGATTGCTGTGTCATACAAACTAACATCGCAATCCATGCCAACACCATCGCGACGAGCCGCATGCAGCGCAACCAATAATGAAATAGTTGAAATCAAACCACCTGAATAATCAACCATCGATAAACCAGATTTAGTTGGTGGGCCATCTGGCTCACCCGTTAGATCCATCCAGCCAGCTAAACCTTGCAAAATATAGTCATAACCTGGTTCTTGCGAGCGAGGACCGGTCATGCCAAAACCAGTAAGCGAACAGCAAACAATCTTAGGATTCAGATGTTTCAAGTCGTCATAAGTAATGCGCATTTTCTTAGGAACATCGCCCCGTAAGTTGCTATATACAACATCAGAAACTTTAACTAAATCTTCAAAGACAGCACGCCCGGCAGGCGTATTTAAATTAATAGAAATAGACCTTTTATTACGGTTAAAAGTTTCAAAGAAGAGTGAGTCTTCGCCTTCGGCATATGGCGGCACATATCGACCAACATCGCCACCGACTGATGGATCTTCAACTTTAATTACTTCAGCACCCAGATCAGCTAAATGAACAGTCGCAAATGGGCCAGCGCCGTACTGCTCGACCGAAAGAATTCGCACATCTGCTAATGGGAGCATGAGTTAGCCTCGAACCAAACTTGGAATCATTTCAATAATTTGATTCTGAGCTTGGCGCACAGTGGCATTATCAAGTCCATGTGTTGGTGGACTTAACTTAACTGTGTTGGCTAAGCCTTCATATCGAGCAATCTTTTCAATGACTTCATCAGTATCTCCAGCCAGGGTTAATGCATCTACCATTTCATCTGGCACTACATCGGCTAAATCATCGCTTGATACGCCAGTCTTGAATTTTTCAATCACCGCATTTTGTTGATCGAGCATTCCGTGGAATTCAAAGAAGTCGGCATAAGTTTTAACTGTTGCATAGAAACCGATTAAGCCGGCTGCCCAACGCTTTGCTTGCTTGGCATCTTTATCAATCGCACATGCAGCCGAAACGACAATATCAAGTTTGCTGCTATCTCGGCCAGATTTTTCCCGGCCTTCGGTTAGCCAAGGCCCAAGCATTTCACCGAGATACTTTGGCGAACAAAGCTCATGTGAAATCCATCCATCGCCGATCTCACCGGCAAGTTTGGTCATAACTGGACCCATGCCACCTAAATAAATAGGAATATTGGTGCGAGCAGGCGTGAATGGGCGGGTAAAGCCACGAATATCAATTCGTTCGAATTCGCCTTCAAATGTCATTCGCTCACCTAGATGTGATTGCGCCATGATCTGTCGCACGATTGCTACGGTTTCACGGATGTGTGCAACTGGCTTTCCCCAACGAGCATTGTGCCAATCTTGATTCAAGCGCTCGACGCCACTACCTAAACCTAAAATGAATCTGCCGTTACTCATCTCATCTAAATCAAGTGCTTCAAGTGCAGTGATTAATGGGCTGCGAGTAAATGCCAATGCAATTGCAGTTCCAACACCAATTGTTGATGTGCCGGCAGCCATTGCTGCTGCTGCAATTGTTGCGCTGCGATGTAGCTCGGGAACCCAAACAACTTCAGCGCCAGCTTTCTCGGCACGTTGTGCAGCATCTACTAATTCAGCGAGGGTTTCACCCCATGGTGCATAAGTTATTTTCAGACCCATGATTCAAACTCCTCACTTGGCAGCGGTTTCGAAGCCAGATAGTCTTTTCCACCTATTGAGACGCTGTTCCAATAATCTAATTCTCTCTCATACGTGAAGGTAGGGCAACCTTTTGAGTACTGATTCGACAGTAATAACTCGAGATC
>CAJAFH010000080.1 GCA_903939005.1 uncultured Actinomycetes bacterium
ACGGCAACGTGATCAGCATCTGAACCAAGGGCTAAGCGAAGTGCGTTAGCTTCAGCAACATCTCCAGCCGGAGTTGAAGTTGCATGCGCATTTAAGTGCACGACATCTTTAGTTGAAATTCCAGCATCAGCTAGTGCAAATTTAATTGCGCGCTGTACGCCGCCACCATCAGGATCTGGCGCCGCAATGTGATAACCATCAGAAGTTAAACCTTGGCCAGCAATTTCACAGTAAATCTTGGCGCCACGTGCTTTTGCATGCTCGTACTCTTCAAGAATTAAAACGCCGCCACCTTCACCTAAGACGAAACCATCGCGGTCGCGGTCATATGGTCGTGAAGCGCGCTCAGGTGCATCGGCACGAGTAGATAAAGCTTTCATGGCAGCAAAGCCAGCCATCGGCAACGCGTGAATAGCTGCTTCGACGCCACCGCTAATAATTACATCGGCGCGGTTATTGCGAATCATTTCAAAGGCGTAACCAATTGCTTCGGCACCTGATGCACAAGCGCTAACTGGGGTATGAACACCAGCACGGGCTTTAAATTCCAAACCAACATGTGCCGCTGGGCCATTGGGCATCAACATCGGCACTGTGTAAGGGCTAACTGAGCGAGCGCCTTTTTCTTTCAAAATATCGTATTGATCAAGCAGCGTTGTAACGCCACCAATACCTGATGCAATTACCACGCCAAGTCGTTCGAGATCTACTTCTGGTGAGCCGGCATCTTTCCAGGCCTCGCGCGATGCAATAACTGCAAATGCTTCAGAGCGATCTAATTTGCGAAGCTCAACTCTTTCCAAAACTTCACTTGGATCAACCGCTACACGGGCTGCGAAATTTACTGGAATCGTATTTGCCCAATCTTCAGTAAGAGTGCGAACACCGCTCTTACCTGCGAGCAAGGCAGCCCAAGTACTTGACGCATCGCCTCCGATTGGAGTTGTTGCGCCAAGTCCAGTTACGACTACGCGTCGTTGGGCTGACATCTTTACTTATGCTCCGCGTTTAATTAAGCAGAAGCCTTTACGATGAAATTAACTGCATCGCCAACAGTTTTAAGTTCAGTCACCTGATCATCAGGAATCTTCACACCGAAGCGCTCTTCAGAAGCAACAACAACTTCAACCATGCTTAGTGAATCTACTTCTAGATCATCTGAGAAATTCTTATCTAGCTCGATAGATGCAGCTGGAATACCGGCAACTTCTTCAACGATCTCTTTAAGACCAGCTAATACATCTGCTTGGGTTAGTGCCATTTCTTTATGTCCTTCACTTTCGGTAAACGGGTTTAGATCGGTAAGGCGCAATTGTCTTACAAAAGGGCTCTTACTTACGAGTATGAGCGCACTTTACGGCGGAAATTTATGGCAATTGCACTACTTGTCCCGCATAAACGAGACCTGCGCCATATCCAATAATCAGCGCAAGCCCACCACTTAATTCCGGATGTGATTCCAGCAGCGCATCCATTGCAAGTGGAATAGACGCCGAAGAAGTGTTGCCATTTGTTTTGATGTCATCGGCGATCACAACAGATGCTGGCAACTTCATTTCCTTGGCCATGGTTTCGATAATGCGGAAATTTGCTTGATGCGGAATAAATGCGGCAAGTTGATCGCCCGTAATGCCAGCGGCTTCAAGTGCCTGCAAACCAACTTTGCTCATTGAATAAACTGCCCAACGGAAGACAGTTTGGCCTTGTTGATTAATATTTGGCCAACCTAAATCTGCCACACCTTTAGTTGGTGAGTTTTTGAAATCAGTCCAAGCCGGATTTAGCAAGATTGCATCGCGTGAGTCAGCATCAGAACCCCAAATAGCAGGGCCAATACCAGGTTCTTCAGCAGGACCAATTACAACAGCGCCAGCACCATCGGCAAAGATAAATGCAGTTGCGCGATCATCAGGGTCAGTGAAATCAGTTAATTTCTCAGAGCCAACAACTAAAACATTTTTTGAAGTTCCACCAGAGATTAAATCTTTTGCCATCGCTACGCCGTAACAGAAACCAGCGCATGCAGCACTAATATCGAAAGCCGCAGCTTTAGGATTTCCCATTTGTTGAATTAGTGCAGTTGC
>CAJAFH010000081.1 GCA_903939005.1 uncultured Actinomycetes bacterium
AATAGCTTGTAGAGCACCAGTACAGATCAAGAACATATATGGGAAACCCAGCCATAAGTTAACTAACAAGACCGCAGCTCGCGCAGCACCTTGTTGCTCAAACCACTGAATCTTATTGTCGCCCATAAAGCCCAAGATCGTGTTATTAATAAATCCATTCTCGGTATTTAATAATCCTCGCCAAACGTATGCGGATAAGAATGCCGGGAATGCATATGGCAAGATGAAAATCGCTCGATAAATTCGAAGACCACGTATTCGTTGGTCGTTGAACATCAGCGCAAGGGCAAGTCCAACTACGAAAGTAGAAAAGACTGAGCCAAAGGCGAACATGAAAGTCCACAAGAGAATTCCACCCAGTGGGCCACGCAAGTCTTTGTCACCAAAGATCTTTTTATAGTTACTCCAGCCGACTCGAACTTGCCAGCCAATATCGCTGAGAATTTCGCCATCATCTGCGTTCTTAAAGTAACCAACTACTTCATCTGCAATAAATTCTTTGTTATCGCTAACTCGAGTCATTACGCGGGATTCTTCATCGTAGATAAATGAGAAGCGATTTTGCTGAGCAAAGAATGCATCAGCTGTGGCAATAAAGCCATCTTTACCTAGATCTGGCCCAAGTGGAATCTTTAGCGTAGTAACACCTGGATCGATTTCAGTGATTTCATCATCGGTTAAAAAGGTAACGCCATCGAGAGCGGTTGGGTAGCCAGATTCATCGGTGACTAGACCATCAGCTGCGGTTATTTCACGCCAAGGATGCTTTGAGTAATTCTCGCCACCCATGAAAACCTTGCTGGTATTTAAATCAAAGGCGAGGAATTGCACTGCCCCGTCAGCTGAACGAACAACTTTAATTTCGTATTCAGTTGCGCCTTCAATCGGTTCAACTGCCGATTGCTGAATAGCGTCAAGCGCTTCGGTATAACTTCCATTGTGTGCATCACCGTAGTTAGTAAATGAAATGTAACCACTAAAAATAACTACATAAACCTGGAAAGCGAGTAGTAAAAGAACGCCAGGTGTTAAATATTTGGCTGGAAGTCCGCCTCGGCGTAAATAAATCCAGTTAACAACTATCGTAACTAGGCCGAAGAATATTGCTAGTCCGTATTTTTCTTTGCCAATCAGGATCATTAAAACAAAACCAACGCCAGCATCGACTATGCCTAGAATAAAGATTTTGGCTAGCGTGCCACGCAAACTTGGAGTACCACCAGAGTGAAGTTCGAAATTCTTATTTCGCGTTCTCATGGGCAGTTCGCTCCTTCAAATAATTATCTTTATTTCTTGCGATGGTTTATTCTAAAACTTTTTTATTAGAAAAGTTAGGGGTTCGAAACCATTGCTGGCTTCGAACCCCTAACCCACTATCTCTAGTGAATTGAAGCTAATTAAGCAGCGTCAATTGTGCTCTGAAGAGCCTTCATTGCCTTGTCCATGTATCCAGAAATGTCGCCTGAGGCAACCTTTCCTTCAGCAAGGGCCTTCTCAGCTGCGCCAATCTTTGACCAAACGGTATCCATGAATGCGTATGAAGGCATTGGATATGCATTTTGACCAGCAGCACCGAATGCAGCAAGTTGCTTGTCATCTAGCTTTGAAAGTGCATCAGCGTTTGCAGGAATGCGCTCGGCACCCTTGATGTTTGCGAACTCACCTTGGAAGCCAGCTGAACCTACGAAACGTAGAACCTTTCCTACGTTAACAGCGTTCTTTGAACCAGCAACCTTAACTGACTGCCAGTATCCGTATTGACCTGAGAACTGGTGAGGAGTCTTGCCACCAGCTGATGGGAAACTAGCTACGCCAATTTCATCAGCTGTCATAGCTGCTCCTGTGCAATCCTGCTTTGTGCCATCAGCCAAGATCAACTTAGTTGAAGACTTAGACTTTAGTGATCCCATAATCCATGGACCGGTGATGCCGTATCCACCATTTTGGATATTACAAACCATTTGATCCCAGCCGCCGTCAACGAACTTAGGTCCGTTTGTTGCTAACCAAGCAGCATACTTATCAGCAGCTGAACCTGTGTAACCAACAGTTGTTGACCAACCGCTATTGGTACGTGTGAACAGTGAGATTCCGAATGATGATGCAATTGATGACATGTGATAAGGGTCGTTACCTGTTCCACCGCGTGTGAATGGAAGAGTTACGCCACGTGATGAAGCAAGTAGTTGCTCCCATGTCATACCCTTTGGATCTTTTGCCTTGCTCTTGTTATAAACAAGTGCGATGTTTTCAGTGTAGATAGGCATTCCGTAAAGCTTGCCACCAACAGTGAAACCTGACTTCATTTCCTTAGAGAACTTTGTACCAAGTGAACCACCCACGATTGGAGCACCAGTTCCTGAAGATACAAGTTGACCTGTCCAGACATGTGCGCCACCCATTAGGTCCGGGCCTTGTCCTTCTGGAACAGCCTTAATGAACTCTGCGCGGCCCTTGGTG
>CAJAFH010000082.1 GCA_903939005.1 uncultured Actinomycetes bacterium
AGCCGATGTAGTCGAGCCCGAAGAAAAAGCAATATAGAGACCAAGGCCCAAAGTGATGGTAGCCAGGAAACCAAGTGCGGTCAGTTGCCAGTCGCGGCGGCGACGTTGATTCGCTTTGAGTATTACGAGTTCAGCGAGATTTTCATTTGAAACCAAATTGATACCGAGTCTTTCGAACTCGCGCTTGATTACATCGTCGATCTCTCTCATTTCTCGCCCCCTTTCTCTTCGACTAATTCAGCATCCTCTATATCTTCTACCGTAAGTTCTGCTCGGTTTTTATTCACTGGAGCTGAAATTTCTTTGGTTCCTTGAATAAAACTGGCAACCGCTAATCTGCCACGAGCTAAATGAGACGCTGCTGTGCCCATCGGTATCTGAAGTGAGCGTGCGATTTCTTTAATTGCATAGCCTTCTTCGTAAGTAAGAACTAAAACAGCACGCTGTGCAGGGGTCAGTGATTTAAGCGCTGCATGAACTAAAAGACGTTCAGTAATCTCATCTGTTGAATCACTGCCGTCAATGGCCGCATCGAGTGCCTCAAGCGTTGTTTCTAACTCATCCTTCTTGCGAGCCCATTTGCGTCGCAGGTCAGCATGCTTGCTAACCATAATTCGAATCGCATAAGCCTCAAGATTTTCAAACTCTCTTACTTTTGCCCAACGGCGATATAGATCAATAAGCGTTTCCTGTAATACATCCTCAGAATTTTGAATGTCAAAACAGATAAATCGAGCCGCGCGCAACAAAGTTACCTGGTGCTCGTTCACCCAGGCTGCAAATTCTTGGTCATTCCGCTTGGCCAATTTTGCGCTCCTTGTAGAGAGCAAAGGCTAACCGAATGGCTTGCAATAATCACTAGGGCAATCTTCTTATCTGAGCGAACAGTCGATTAACTGGTAGGAATAGGTGCGATCTTTAACGCCTCTTTATCCCAAAGAATCTGTTTGCCTTTTGCCCACTTAATTTCATCGTATATGTACTGGCCAAATTTCGGATAGGCAGCTTCTGGTGTGATGCCAAATATTTTCTTAAATACGCCTTTCCACGCGGGGCAAGTAAGCCCTTCTTGGCTAACTGGATAATCGCAGACCCCAATCCATGAGTCTTTCAGCCCAAGATAAAATCTTTGGATTGCATCATTTCCATAGGTTCCGCCTAGATACTGAAAGGCCATCGAACCTAGAATGTAATTTATCCAAGGATCACAATCACTTCCCTTTCTGGTCTCATTTTGAACGAAAAAATCGGTCCAGTAAGAAACAGATCTTGATTGAAAATCTGGATCTTCGCCAAGGGTCGAAATTCGAGAAACTGCTTGAAGCCAGAAGTTTCTATAAGCAGCTTGGCTATTGCGCCCGGCCAGCATGAATCCGTAATAGTTTGCATTTCCTTCTCGTACCCAACACAACATTGGGGCCATTGAGTTGCCAAGTTCGTATCGCTGTACTACGTGAGTAAATTCGTGAGAAGGAACTTGAGACCAGAACGCATCGCCCCAATTTGAATTTGGACCTGCGTTAAAGAATAGTGTCGCACCACCATTTTTATCATTACCTGGTGCACCGCCGCCTTGAAAACCTTTTTCAGCTTTAGCTCTGTTTAATTTCATATCTAGCCAACCACCATCTAAAAGTTCGGATGGAAGCACTGCTGTCATGTTGTCATAGATCCATTGGAACTCAGTCGTCATTGCAATCCAGATTCGCAACGGAACGTTTAACGGACGCTCGTTAGCAAAGAATTTCGCAGTGACATTGATGTTGTCGATGATCTGCTTTTCTAGAACTTTATCCATTTTGGGATCAATAATGAAGTCGATATTTGGAACTTCGTCCGTTAGTCGAGATTTATAGGTCTTAATAAAGTCTTGATAGGAAGCCAAATTCAAGGGAGTTAAGTCCGTGGGATAAACAACCGATTGAGCTGTTGGAGTAGGTGATGGGCTCAAAGATGGGCTAGGCGTCGGGACCGGAGTTGGTTTTGCTACAGCAACACCCTTATTCCAGAGCAACTTCTTACCTGATTTAGCGCAGGTATAGATTTTGTTTTTGTAGGTAACCTTTTGTAGATAGACCTTACAAACAGTTCCAGGGGTAAT
>CAJAFH010000083.1 GCA_903939005.1 uncultured Actinomycetes bacterium
CGAAATTCCTAAATCTTCGAGCGCTTTAATTACCGGGCCAAGTGGGCGTTCATGCGAACGAGGATCACCATCGAAGGCTACCGAACCAGTTGCCAGCGCTGAAAGTGGCGGCAGGAAGCGCATTACGGTGCCGGCATTGCCCACGTCGATTTTTACCGGGCCGCTCATTTTTGCAGGTGTAATTTTCCAAGCCACATCGCCACCAACCGTGGTTTCGACAATCGAAATTCCTAATTCACGTAAGCCGGCAACCATCAGTTCGCTATCGCGCGAAATTAGCGGGCGCCTGATTAAGGATGGGGTAGTTGCTTGCGCAGCCAAAATCAGAGCACGATTAGTTACTGATTTAGAGCCTGGGATTGTGACGGTAGCGCTAATTGGCTGGGGGCCACGAAAGATGGCGGGCCAATTTCCAGAAGCGTGCGCTGAAGTCATGTGCAAACTCTACTGGGTTGGCGATTGCGCTAGCGTTGCGCATATGTGCGGCCGCTTTGTACAGACCCATCAAATGCAGGAGTTAGTAGAACAGTTTTCGGCCCATGGCGCAGTCCCTGCATATTCATTGCCAGCTAGTTGGAATATCGCACCGACAAATCCGATTTACATCGTGCGCGAAAATGGCGGCCAACGCGAACTAGCAATTGCCTCTTGGGGCTTGATCGGAAACTGGCATAAGACTATTTCTGAAGCGCGGGCTTCACAATCTCATGCGATTAATGCGCGTTCTGAATCGATTCATGAAAAACCAACATTTAGAAATGCGTTTCGAACCACTAGGTGTTTGATCCCAGTGCAGGGCTATTACGAATGGGCCACCGCGCTCGGTCGCTATAAACCTAAACAAGCTTTCTATATTTCAGGGGCAGACAATCAATCACTTTCAGTTGCTGGACTCTGGAGTAGTTGGCGAACACCTGATGGTCAGATCATCGAGAGCGCTTCAATTATTACTCGAGAAGCCGTGGGGGAGTTAGCGACAATTCATAGTCGGATGCCAGTGATGATGGCGAAGGACAGATGGGGCGAGTGGCTTGATCCAAAGTTGCACGATGTCGCTGTATTGCAAGGTCTGATGCAACATGAGGAACCGGCTGCAGGGTTGGTACCAGTTCCGGTTTCTAGTGCTGTTAATACGGTTGCAGTAAATAACTCAGAATTGATTAAGGAAATCGAACTTGGTGAGCCCGAAACTCTCTTTTAATTCCCAGTTCGGCAACGACGTAAAAAATGCAAAATCCCGTGGTTGCCAGATAGCCTTATCGTGATGACATCTACTGAGTTGGTTAAAGCGAACCCAGCCGAATGCGCAAAGCGCTTCGAGCGAGTAGCCCTTGCCTACACAAATGATGGCGAGTAATTATTTATGAATATCGAGAGCGAATACTTAGGCGCAGTTGGATTGGCGACCATGGTGATTCGCCCTGGTGATACTGCTGTGGCCCTTGGAATCGGTGAATTACCGATTGCTGCTGGCTCACATTTATTAAATGTAATGGAAAGCGCGTGCGTTACTGCAATCGCCGAATATTTCGAGGGCAGCGAAACCACTATTTTAAGTGGTAGTTCAATTGAAGTTATAGCTGGCGTATCAATCGGAACTGAAATTCGCGGAATGGCTAGATGCATAGAAGTAAACGGAAAAGAATTAACTTTCGAATGCGATATTTACGACGGTGAACGACATATTGCACATGGCCAAATAAAAAGAACCGCAGTCGAGCGAGTATCTTTCCTCGCCCGAACTGCGGCTCAAACGCTAACTAGCGCGCCACGAATTAATTAATTTACTTCTTGGTCTCCCAGAAGATCGCTGCAATTTCATCAATCTTGCCAATTAACTTATCGGCAACTGCAACATCTTGAGTGCCCTTAGTGCCGGCAGCTCCAGCTAACTTAGTTGCATCGTTAAAGAGAGTGTGAAGTTGTGGGTATGCCTCAAAGTGATTTGGCTTGAAATAATCTGTCCAGAGAACCCATAGGTGCTCTTTAACTTGATGTGAACGCTCTTCTTTGATTGCAACTGAGCGAGAACGGAAATCAGCATCTGTGTTGGCTGAATACTTTTCCATGCAAGCCTTAACTGAAAGCGCTTCGATCTTCGCTTGAGCTGGATCGTAAACGCCACAAGGCAGGTCGCAGTGCGCGTAGACAGTGGTGCTTGGCTTTAGAAATGAAATCATTTGAAGTTCCCTTTCGTGCAATAAACGTTTGGTTTTTTGATTCCTAAGTGTGACACTACCGCCTATGGGGAAATTTGGCTCGTCCGCTTGGCGCACAGTCGCCGTTGCTGGAGATTCCATGTCGCCCACGCTGGTGGAAGGCGATTGGCTGGTCGTTTCCTGGGCTACCGAACCTGCCATTCCTGATTTAAAGGCACTCAAAGTCTATGTAATTGAGCGTGCTGATCGGCCAGGGGTATTTGTATTAAAGCGGGTAATTGAAATTGGAACTGACGAAAATGCCGGCAAAGTTTGGGTTGAAGGCGACAATGAAGCCAGCACAGATTCGCGTCAATGGGGCTGGATCAGCGAAAGCGAACTACGTGCGCGAGTGTTATTTCGTTTCAAGAAAGCTAATAGCAAACGCGGTCGTAAGTAATTAGCGAGTAAACGCCTCAGTCATTAGTGCCTTAGCTTCTTCTTCGTGCCAATGATGATTTCCAGTTGCAGGTGAAGCACTCGCCAAACGAGAAACTCGACGAAGTGTGCGACCACCAAAGCCAGTACCACCGAAGTGTTCAGAAGTACCAAGTGCGATGTGTGACCAAGCGCCTTGATTAGCTGGTTCGTCTTGAACCCAAAGAAGTGAAGCGTTTGGATGTTTAGCAGCTTCGGCTGCCATCTCGGCTGCAGGCAATGGATATAACTGTTCAACTCGAACGATAGCAGTTGAATTTTCGCCATTCTTTTCGCGTTCTGCGATTAGATCGTGATAGATCTTGCCGGTACAGAAAATCACACGTGAAGCGTTGGCAACTTTGTCATCACCGATAACTGGGCGGAAAGTTCCAGATGTGAAATCACTTAGTGATGAAGCTGCAGCCTTTAGTCGCAACATTGACTTAGGTGTAAAGACCACCATTGGGCGACGAGCAGGGTTAGCTGCATGCCAACGCAATAAGTGGAAGTAAGAAGCAGGTGTTGAAGGTTGTGCAACCGTCATATTATTTTCAGCACAGAGCAATAGGTAGCGTTCAATACGACCTGATGAGTGATCTGGTCCTTGGCCTTCGTAACCATGAGGCAGAAGCAGAACTACTGAAGAACGCTCGCCCCACTTTTGCAAAGCAGAGGAGATAAATTCATCGATAATTGTTTGTGCGCCATTGCTGAAATCGCCGAACTGGCCTTCCCACATAACAAGGGCATCTTCGCGAACCACTGAATAGCCATATTCGAAGCCCATTGCAGCGTATTCCGAGAGCAATGAGTCGATCACAAAGAATTGATTTTCATCTTGAATCAGGCCACGTAGCGGAGTCCACTCGCTGGCATTTTCTTTATCAACGATGACTGCGTGACGATTTGAGAAAGTACCGCGGCGGGAATCTTGACCAGCTAAGCGAATTGGTCGGCCTTCAAGTAGTAGTGAACCAAAGGCAAGAGTTTCACCCATGGACCAGTCGATGGTGCCATCGTTTAACATTTCAACGCGCTTAGTTAGTTGCGGAACCAACTTCGGATGAATTGTGAATCCCTCTGGTACTGCAACTTGGGTTGCTGCAATCTGGCGAGCAACTGCTTCGGTTATTGAAGTATCAACAGTTGTAGGTGCTGGAACTTGTGGAATCTGTCGGTGCGCTGGTTGTTCAGCTTCATGGTTATGAACTGAAGCAAATACTGCTTCGAGTTGATCTTGGAAATCTTTCGCAACCGCTTCGGCTTCTACCTGTGTGATGTCGCCGCGTCCAATCAAACTTTCGGTGTACAAAGTACGAGTGGTGCGCTTGGCATCGATTAACTTGTACATAAGTGGCTGAGTGAAACTCGGCTCATCGCCTTCATTGTGTCCACGACGTCGGTAACAAACCATATCGATGACAACATCTTTATTAAATTCTTGGCGATATTGGAAAGCTAAATATGCGACCCGAACACATGCTTCAGGATCATCGCCATTTACGTGGAAAACCGGCGCTTGAATAATCTTGGCAAAATCAGTTGAGTAAGTTGAAGAGCGAGAACCATGAGGTGAAGTTGTAAAACCAACTTGGTTGTTAACCACGATGTGCACGGTTCCACCGGTGCGATAGCCACGAAGTTGTGACATCTGTAGAGTCTCGGCAACTACACCTTGCCCAGCAAAGGCAGCATCGCCGTGCATCAGGATTGGCAGTACTGAGAAAATATTCTTGATATTTAACTTATCCTGCTTAGCTCGCACAATGCCTTCTAGTACTGGGTTTACCGCTTCTAAGTGTGAAGGATTAGCAGCCAAATAGATTTTGGTTGTAGCACCTGATTCGGCAGTGAAAATACCTTCAGTACCTAGGTGGTACTTAACATCGCCCGAACCTTGAACTTGATTCTCTTGATAGTGACCTTCGAACTCTTGGAAGATCTGACCGTGCGACTTGCCAGCAATGTTTGCCAACACATTTAAACGACCACGGTGTGGCATACCGATACATACTTCATCAAGTTTTGCTTCAGCCGCAGCTGAGATAACCGCGTCAAGAAGTGGGATAACAGATTCGCCACCTTCGAGTGAGAATCGCTTCTGACCTACGAACTTAGTTTGTAGGAATGACTCAAAAGCTTCGGCACTGTTTAGTTTGCGCAAAATTCGTAGCTGTTCTTCGCGGGCGACTGTTGGAGTACCAACTTCAATATGTTCTTGCATCCACTTACGTTCAGCTGGATTTTCAATAAACATATATTCGACGCCGATTGAGCGGCAGTATGAATCGCGCAGAATTCCCAGAATGTTACGAAGTGGCATAAATGCTTTGCCACCGAATCCACCAGTTGCGAATTCACGATCTAGATCCCAAAGAGTTAAGCCATGAGTTTCAACTTCTAAATCTGGGTGAGAGCGCTGCTTATATTCAAGTGGATCAGTATCAGACATCAAGTGACCGTTAGTGCGGTATGCCTGAATTAATTGTTGTACGCGAGCAGTCTTTGAAATATGGTCATCACGAGTGAAATCAAGATCGGTTGCCCAATGAATTGGCACATAAGGAATTCGAAGCGCGGCAAAAATATCTTCGTAGAAACTATCTGCACCAAGAATTAATTCATGAATTCGGCGCAGGAAATCACCAGATTGAGCACCTTGAATAACTCGGTGGTCGTAAGTGCTAGTTAAGGTAATTACCTTGCTAACAGCCATACGGGCCAAGGTTTCATCAGATGCGCCCTGGAATTCAGCTGGGTAATCCATAGCTCCAACGCCAATAATTAAGCCTTGGCCTTGAACTAAGCGTGGAACTGAGTGAACAGTGCCAAGCGTGCCTGGATTAGTAAGCGAAGCTGTGGTGCCTGCGTAATCTTCAACAGTTAATGTGCCACCGCGAGCTTTGCGGATAACTTCTTCATAAGCGCTTACAAATTGCGCGAAATCTAAATCTTCACAACCTTTAATTGATGGAACCAACAATTGGCGCGAACCGTCGGGCTTAGCTAAATCAATTGCGATACCAATGTTTATATGTTCTGGTTGACCAACTGCTGGCTTGCCCTCAATCTCGCCATAGAAAACATTCATCTCTGGCATTGCGCGCATTGCTTTAATCATCGCGTAGCCAATTAAGTGAGTGAAGGAAACTTTTCCACCACGAGTGCGCTTCAAGTGATTGTTAATCACGATGCGGTTATCAATCATCAACTTTGCTGGAATTGCGCGAACACTAGTTGCAGTTGGAACGCTAAGTGAAGCTTCCATACTTTGAACAACGCGTGCGCTAACTCCACGAATCGGAGTCAATGATGATGCTGCGGGTGTTACTAAAACTGGAACTGGCTTGGCAATCGGATCTGCTGGTGTCGGTGCAGTTGTTACAACAGGCGCAGTTACTAAAGCTTGTTGAGTTTGAATTGGCGCAACAGGCGCTGGTGCAGCAACAGGAGCTGCGGCTTGTGCTTGCATCGCTTTAGGAATTGGTGGAACGCCGGCTTTAGGAGTAGCTGCATTGCTTGTGCCAGCAACGCCGTTCTTTGTGAAGTACTCAATCCAAGCTTGATCAACTGAAGTGGGATCTGCAAGGTATCGCTCCTGCATTTCCTCGACTAACCAATCGTTAGCACCAAAATCGATATTTGAATCGGAAGCCGACACTGGCTTTCTCCCCTTGTTAGTAGCGATCTACCTAAGAAGTCTACCGAGGTGAGCCCCCATGACTAAATTCGTCTAGTCAAAGATGGCAGCGTGATTTAAGCGATATTGGGCACATTTAGCAGCGATCGGCTAAGCCGAAAGAAAGTCAGCAACTTCGCTAGCCGCTGGGTAAGAGCTCTGCGCCCCAAGTCGGGTAACACTCAACCCCGCGGTTTGGCAGCCTAGGGCCGCAGCCTTAGCTGGCGACATTTGCGTTGCCAAGCCAAATGCAAAGGAACCCACGAAGCAATCGCCGGCACCAGTGGTGTCAACCGGCTTAACTTTTTGCGCAGCGACTTTTGTGATTGTGCCATCAGCGATTACGACACCATCTTCGCCCAGCGTGACAACTAAATTTATTTTCTGGGCAGCCGCGAAATCAGCAATTACGCCATCTGAATTTGGCTCTAAATGTTGTGGGTGTAAATCTTGGAATTCATGACTATTTGGAATCAACCAATCTGTCACTGCCAATAGCTCAGCCGGAATATCTCGATACGGAGCTGGATTAAGAATTGTTGTGATTCCTAATTTGCGAGCAGCTGCAAATGCAGCAGTTGTAACCTCAACTGGAATTTCAAACTGGCCGATGACCACTTTTAAATCTTTAATCGAGTTAATGGCATTTTCAACTTGGGCAACAGTCACTTTGGCATTAGCGCCAGGAACCACGATGATGCGATTATCGCCATCGCCATCGACCCAAATAGGTGCAACACCACTAGAACCTGGCACGGTTGCAAGAAATTGCGTGTTTACACCTTGATCAACAAAATTCTTAATTGCAGATTGACCAAATACATCATTGCCGACGGCACCGACCATATAAGTCTCAATACCTAAACGGGCCGCCATGACAGCTTGGTTTGCACCTTTGCCGCCGAAGCCAATAACAAAGTCCTTACCCGTAACTGTTTCACCGCGTTCTGGAATTTGATCGGTGTAAGCAACCATGTCGATGTTTGTACTTCCAACAACTGCGATGCTTGCCATTACTTGTTTTCGCCTTCCGGAATAATTGTCACTGCGCAATAAAGGACCATCGCCGCAACGATAACCAGCGGCAGTGCAACAAACCACAGGCCACCTTCAAATTGATATTTTGCGACACCAAGGGCGATCAAATTCGCCAGAACTGCCGGAGCGCGACCAAAACGATGCTTCTTTTTAAATGAGTAGGCAGATGCCAACAGCCCTAAGCCACCAATCGCTGCGAATAATAATTCACCGGTTAGTGGCGCTAATTCAACCGAATCAGTAGTTAGCGCCTTAAAAATTAAAAAAGCCCCTAGGGCTAATACGACAGCACCTTCGAGATTGAGCAGGGCTGTCACGATGTTGCGACGAGCAGATTGACTGAGATGCTTCTTTGATTCAGTGCTCACATCACTCTCCTTCGATCTGCCTTGAGATGAGTAATCTAATGGAAAAACCGATTTTCGAACCAATCTCACACGATGGCCGCCATGATTCATTAACAAATTTATTGGCCCCACCACTTTATTACCAAGAGATGGCCCGTGAGTTAGCTCGTTTTCAGCGAAACGCGATTGAGCTTTGTGCAATTAGGTTAGAACTACCAACAACATCAACGGTTGATGAAATTGTGGAATTTGCTGATGCTTTAACTAACAGCGCAAGAGCGGAAGATTTGATCGCTCGAATTGGTCAATTTGAATTCGCGCTACTAGTTAGGGGAGATTTAACTGTGGTTGAAAAATTCGTAGCCAGAATAGATATTGACCTTGAAATTTCCTATGCCTGCGTAGCACCTAAAGCCGGTGAAGTAACCCTGGAGTTACTAAACCGGTTAGATCAAATCGAATTAACGAGGGCGACGGCGACGTTCGCTTGAGTTAGGGCGAGGGCGACGGTTGCCGCGACTTGGTCCCTTGTTCTCCATCACTGGTGCGATGTATGGAATACCTGAAGGTTCAACTGCGCCAGTGATATCAATTAACTCGTTAGACATTGGTTCGACATGAACAAATATCGGAGATACACCAGCGCGTGAAGTTAGTGACTTAACACCTGATTGGCTCTTAGTGGTTGAAAGAAGAACAACATTGCCTTCTTCGCCAGCACGAGCGGTACGGCCAGAACGGTGTAAGTAATCTTTGTGATCAGTTGGCGCATCGAAGTGCACAACTAAAGAGATGCCATCAACGTGAATACCTCGAGCTGCAACATCTGTTGCAACTAGGGCTGCGTTAGGGGTTTCCTTAAATAGTGCCAAAGTGCGAGTACGAACTGCTTGTGATTTTCCACCGTGAAGTGCGCCAACTGGAACACCTGCATGAGCAAGTTTGTCAGCTAAACGATCTGCACCGCGTTGAGTCTTTACGAACAAGATGGTCTTGCCACTGCGAGATGCGATCTGCGCAGTTACATCATCTTTATCGGTGGTCTGCATTGTTAGTACGTAGTGCTTCATCGTTGAAACTGAGGCACGATCGTTCTGCAATGAGTGAGTCTTTGGATTGTTCAGGTACTTCTTAACTAGCGCATCAACGCCACGGTCAAGAGTTGCTGAGAACAACAAGCGCTGTCCATCTGGCTTTGCTTGATCAAGAATTTCTTTAACAACTGGCAAGAAGCCCATGTCAGCCATTTGATCGGCTTCATCAAGAACAGTGATCTGTAGATCATCGAGTTGAACTTCGCCTTTATCAAGTAGATCAATCAAACGCCCTGGTGTTGCGACCAAGATTGGGCAAGATTGACGCATTGCAGTGATCTGTTTGCCGTAAGGCATTCCGCCAGCAATTACTACTGAATCAAGACCAATTGATTTCGCAAGTGGAGTTAAAACTTCATCAATCTGCTGTGCTAATTCGCGAGTTGGTGTTAACACCAAACCAAGTGGCTTATGCGGCTTTGCTACACGACCATTTAGATTGGTCAGCATTGCTAAACCGAAAGCAAGTGTCTTACCTGAACCAGTTTGGCCACGGCCCAAGATGTCACTACCAGCTAGTGCATCTGGCAGCGTTGCAATCTGAATTGGGAAAGGATGATTAATTCCTTGTGCAGTAAGGCGTTCAACTAACTTAGGTGCAATACCTAGTTCAGCGAAAGTCATTGTGATTTCAGTCTTTGGTGTGGCATCAATCAAATTAGCATCAGCTAAATTGGCTGAAATGTAATTATCGTCTGCACCGAAGTCGGTTGTTGCTGAGTGAGTGCGACCATAAGCACTTGATGTGCGTTCTGGACGGTTATAAGAGTTAGTGCGATCTTCAGAACGCTTTAAGTCGCGAGCTGTATTTTCGCTGCGCTTTCCAACGCCCGGAACATATTTTTCGCGCTTGCGTGGTTCAAAATTCGGACGACCATCGTTGCTGCGATCTGCACGAGCTTTAGCTGCATCGCGACGAGTTGATGGCACAGTGTCTGCGTTACGCGCAGGCGCTGGATTGCGATCAGGACGTGTTGCGCGCTCTGCTACAAACTTAGTTGCACGAGTCTCTGGCTTTTCGCGCTTGTCAGTAAAAGTCTTTTTAAATGCTGGTTTTTCGCTGCGAGGAGCATCTGTACGCGGACGATCATTTCGTGCGCGATCTGAAGCAGGACGCTCGGCACGTGGACGATCAGATGATGGACGTTCAGATGTTTTACGTTCTGGGCGACCTGTTGTTGGTCGCGCACCGCGATCATTACGTGGTGAAGATGAACGAGTATCTGATGAACGTGGTGCTGAAGTGCGTGACTTGCCGGTTGTTGGCTTTGATGAACGAGAACGTTCGAATACTGGAACTTCAGCGCTTCCATCAACTGGCTTTTCAGCGCGTGGCTTAGAAACTTTTGATTCGGCATAACGCTTTGCGCGTAACTTCGAACGCTCTAGGTTGCGAGCTTCTTTCTTTGATACTGAACGTGGATCAATATCAGCGTAACGACGAGTGGCAGATTCTTTCTGCGCCGTTGTTTTATTTGCTGGCTTGCCAGCTTTGGCCGCGGCCGCTCGTCGAGCTTTGCCTGGGGCAGGGGTACGTGGTTGTAGAGCCATAGAAAATCAACACCAATCAAGACGTAAACAAGCGCGTCTTGGTTTGACTCAAATTGGTCAGGGTGGAGATAAGACTCGCAAGAAAGTGCAATTTTGCACTTGTGTGGGGGAAGTACTTTGCTTCGGTCGAAGCAATGCCTAATTCTACCTTGGATTATTAACTTTACTTACCACTTGATTTACGCGGCAATCGGTAGCCTTTCGTAATGAGTTCAGCGAAAACTAAATCGTGGGTGCCTCTTTATATAGCACTCGGAATTGTGTGGGGCTGTTCATTCATATTTATTAAGTTGGGGCTGGAGTTCTTGACCCCATTTGGGGTGGCCTTTGGCCGCTGCGCGTTAGGTGCTATTACTTTGTTAATTGCGCTCAAAGTCATGGGTTTAAAGCTGCCTCGAGCGCGTTCAACGTGGGGGCATTTATGGGTGGTCTCACTTTTGCTCAATGTAATTCCAGGAATACTTTTTGCAGTTGCTGAAACCGAAGTAACTTCAATTCTGGCTGGAATTATTAATGCTGTTACGCCTTTAATGACGCTGCTTGCAATCATGATCGTATTTCGTGAGGAAAAGTTACCTAGCCATCAAGTGATTGGTTTAATCCTCGGTTTTGTTGGGGTACTAATAGTTTTAGGCGCTTGGAATGGATTAGGTACTAATCCTTGGTGGGCAATTGGTGCACTGCTATTAGCAGTCGCTTGTTACGGAGTTTCATTTCCGTATTCACGCAAGAATCTATTGCCCCTAAAACTAGAGCCAGAAGTTATGGCTGCTACGCAACTAGTTGCTGGCACCATTACGTTATTACCGTTCTATTTAATCAACGGAGTTGCTGAGTATGAGTTCAAACTTGGACCCGTGCTTGCCATGTTGGGATTAGGAATTTTCGGAAGTGGTTTTGCTTATATTTGGAATTTCAAAATTATGTCAGCTGCCGGAAGTGCGATTGCTTCTTCAGTTACTTTCGTAACGCCTGTAGTTGCCGTGATCGTAGGCATAATTTTCTTAGGTGAAAAAGTTACCTGGAATGAACCAGTTGGTGGATTAGTTGTTTTACTCAGTGCTGCAATTGCACAAGGGCGAATTAAACTGAAAAGCCAACGGGCAGTTCAAGGCGATTAGCTTTTAACAGCTCATCATTTTTTAGAATGTCAGAAGTTTTTCCATCAGCCACAATTACCCCGCCCGAAAGAATTACTGATCGCTCACACAATTCATATGCATAAGGCAGATCATGAGTAACCATGACCATTGTGATATCAAGTGAGCGCAAAATATCGGCTAATTCGCGGCGGCTAGCTGGATCTAAGTTTGAAGAAGGCTCATCTAGTACAAGAATTTCAGGCTTCATAGCTAGCACGGTTGCAACAGCTACCCGTCGACGTTGACCAAATGAAAGATGATGAGGAGGTCGTTCTTTGAACTCGCTCATTCCAACAAGTTGCAGCGCATCATCGACTATCGCATCAAGCTCAGCGCCTCGCTTGCCCATGTTGTATGGACCAAAAGCAATATCTTCACCAACAGTTGGCATAAATAGCTGATCATCTGGATCTTGAAAAACAATTCCGACTTTTGAACGAATCACTTTTATTGACTCTTTATCACTGGAATTAACTAACTGCCCGGCTACTTCAACTTTTCCATGAGCAGTTGGGTGAATTCCATTCATGTGCATAACAAGAGTCGTTTTTCCAGCACCGTTTGGGCCTAGCAGTGCGACTCTCTCGCCTTTTTCAATTCTTAAGTTAACGCCATACAACGCCTGGTTACCGTCTGGGTAAGCAAAGGCGAGATTCTCAATTAACAGACTTGGTGTTGAACTCATATGTTTAATCCTAAACTGATTGCGAGAATTGAGAGAGCTGAAATTGGTAAAACAAGTGCGGTAAACCAAATTGACTTAGAAAGTTTGGGTGGTTCTTCGTGCGGCAATACACCTGTGTAACCTCTTGAAAGCATCGCTAGATGAACTCGTTCTCCTCTTTCATAAGATCTAATAAAGAGAGCGCCTGCTGCAGTGGCTAGAACTTTCCAATGTTGGATTCCAGTTGCGGTAAATCCACGCGACTCACGCGCAACCTTCATTCGCTCCATCTCGTCATTAACAACGTTTACATAACGCAGCATGAATGAAGCAATCTGCACCATCAAAGTAGGTAGCTTTAACTTCTCAAGTCCGCGCAACATTTCACGAGCTGTGGTCGATGTTGAAAGCGTGATCGCAGTTAACACGCCAAGGGTTCCCTTGATTAAAATTCCAGCAGCTGCAATTAAACCTTCTTGGTAGAGGTCAAAAGGTCCAACTGAAACAACTTCGCCTTTACCGAAAAATGGCATCAAGATGGCAAAGAAGACAAACGGAATCTCGATAAGTGCCCGCGTGAAAAGGGTTTTAAGCGGGATTTTGGCAGTAATTGCGACAGCAACGATTAGCACGAAATAACCCAAGAAGTTAAACCACCAAGTGATCGGCGTAGCAACTACTGTAAAAATAAAGAGTAGAGCAGCAATGATTTTTGGATGCGCGGGCAGGGAATGAACTACTGAGTGACGATGGATGTAAAGCCGCTCACCGACATCATGCCCATGGTGATGGCGGGTTTCTACCTTAATTTTTAGGGTTCTTACGACGAAGCAATAGGAATAAACCGCCAGAAATCGCACCAGTTGCAACAACACCGATCAAGCCAGCTACACCCACGGATAAGCGTTCATTTTCAACGCCTTTAACCCCATAATCAGCTAGAGCGGTATCAGCGTTTGCATTATCTTTGGCAGATTCAATGAACCCAATATCTTGGGCAACTTTTTCTAATCCATCAGGATTTGAATTAGCGTAAAAAGAAGCACCACCAGCTAGCAGGGCCGAGATTAGTAACCCGGTAAGAATGAATTTACGATTGCTCATCATGGCTAGCTCCGAATCTCAAGAGTAGAAGTTTTATTCTTCCAACCAAAAACTAGATCAGAACGACTTGCCATTACGGCACTTACGGTTAATGCGGTAATGATCGCTTCACCAATTCCAATGAGAATGTGAGTTCCGACCATTGCACCTAAAACTGCAGAAACCGAAAAAGTTGCCGTTGCTCCGAGTGAATATTGAAAAACAAATCCGACCGCAGCAATTGGTACCGAAATTAACCCAGCAGTTGCTGCTGCAATTGAGATCGAAGATTTATTCTTCGGAAGAATTTTGCGAACCAAGAGAAATACGGCGTAACCGCCCCAAACTCCCAGAACTGCCATATTGAAAACATTAAGTCCGATTGCGCTTAAGCCACCATCGGCAAATAAAAACCCTTGCATAACTAAAACCACAGTTAACGCCAATGTTGCGGCATAGGGCCCCACGAGAACAGCAGCTAGAGCCCCGCCCAACAAGTGACCACTAGTTCCAGCGGCCACTGGGAAGTTCAACATTTGAACAGCAAAGATGAAAACCGCAGTTAGCCCAGCCAAAGGAGCACTTTTCTCATCGAGTTGTTTGCGTGCGCCAACGAGAGAATAGGTAATAGCGCCGGCCGAGGCTGCAGCAAAGATTGCCGAGGTAGGAAGGTCGATAAACCCGTCTGGAATGTGCATTTCCAAAGGTTAATGCAAACGATTCGCATCTGCATCTTGAAAAAAACTGTCCATTTTGTCGGATTTGGCAAGGCTGATTACCGGTGTCTTATACAAACTCTGCGCATTTAAGCAGGCGGGAGATATAGAGTCACGCTTACTCGGTAAGTCAGGAAACTTCGATTGGGGAGATCCAAATGGGCGATGACGAAGGCTTAGAAGATCTTGTAACTGAGGAAATGCTCTGGGATCGAATTCCAGAAGTTGAAGGCGCTGAACGTGCCAGTACTTATTACGAATTAAGTGCGCGCATTTTTGCTCGTGGCCAATATGACGAAGCTCTAGCTCTCGCTGAAACTGCTTGCGATATTTACGATCAACTTGGTGCAAGTGCGCCATCTGAAGGCGTGGCACAGGCATATAGCGCAATTGGTTATAACTTAAATCAGTTAAAGCGTATGGAAGAAGCTGCTACTGCAATGTCTAAAGCAGTTGAAATTTTGCGAGCTAATAAATCTTCTATTGCATTAGAACTTGCTTGCACATTGGGCGAGTGGTGGTTTGCCTCTAAGAATTTTGAAAAAGTAATTTCCACCATGGATGAATGTGCGCAAGAACATTTACTTGACGGAAATGAATATGGCGCTGCAAACGATCTTTATTTAATTGGTTGTGCGCATCGCTCACTAAAGAATTTCCGCGAGGCGATCGTTTCCTTCTACGAAGCACGTGATCTGTTTAAGCGCAACAAAGAAGTAATTCAAGTTGCCCGTTGTGATCAAAAGATTGCTTCATGCCACGTTGCGCTCGGTGAAGGCGATTTAGCTTTAACTCGCGCACGTAAAGCACTTGATGTTTTTGAAACTGCACATGACCATATTCGTTCAAATAATGCACTCTTTGAATATGGCAAAGCTCAAGTGCTGTTAGAGAATTACGAAGAAGGCCTAAACACCCTCGATCAAGTTTTAACTGTCGCTACCGATGAAGATCCAAAAGACTTCGAATTCATCGTAGATATTGAAACTTCTATGGCTGCAGTTATGCGGATTTTGGGTCGCAATACTGAAGCTGATGAAATTGATCGTCGCTTAATATCAGTGCGTGAAGCTCTCGCCGACGAGGCTGAAAGCCAAACGAACAACTCCTAAAGTCGCGGTAGGTGTTGTAACGCCCAGTGATACATCGCAATTGCACCAGCAGCTGATGCATTCATGCTGCGCGTAGAGCCATACTGGTTAATTTCTAGTACTACTTCACAAACTGCAACAGCTTCTTCGCTCATGCCGGCACCTTCTTGGCCAAAAAGAAGAACGCAACTTTCGGGCAACTGAGTTGATTCAAGTTGCTTTGAAATACCGGGCAAGTTATCAATTCCGATAATTGGCAAGCCAGCTTCGCGACAATAATTTCCAAAATCTTCAACAGTTGGATGATGGACAATTGTTAAATATCTATCGGTAACCATTGCTCCGCGCTTATTCCAATCGCGTTTTCCAACAATATGAACTGCACTTACATTAAAAGCATTTGCGGTTCGAACAACAGAACCAATATTTAAATCATGCTGCCAATTTTCAATTGCAATCTGCAATTTATGTCGCTTGGTATCTAAGTCAGCAACAATTGCAGCAACAGACCAATAACGGTACTTGTCGAGCACATTACGACGGTCACCATTCTCAAGAAGCTCTAAGTCGTATTCATCACCCGTTGGCCAAGGTTTTGGATATGGCCCAACGCCAACAACGGGGAAAAATTCACCCGGACCAATTTCAGCTGGTGGCATGCTCATTGGGTCAATCTATCTTTAGTAATTAGAAAGTAGTATTCACACCATGAAGTTGCGCCCGTTATCAATTGCCTCAGTGGGCGTAGCTCTCGTCGTGCTTACTGCGACCATGACTTCGGGTGCGCCTGCCGCCTTAAAAAGTAGTGCGATTAGCCCTATTTTGAAGAGTGCAGCTACTTCTAAAGCACTGGCTAACCCAGGCATGATCTTGATTGATCCAGTTACTGGCGAAATAATCTTTGAAAATAGCTCAACCTCTTTTCGCAAGCCAGCATCACTTCTTAAAATACTTTCAGCAACTGCATTGCTAACTTACTTAACTCCAGATCACCGATTTACTACTGAGATTTCAACTGGTGCCGAACCAAACACCTTGATAATTGCCGGCTCGCTAGATCCTTGGATGGAGCGAAGGAATTCAGTTGCAACTAAAATGGGCCGAGTATCGCTGCCCAAGTTAGTAACAAGTGCGCTTAAGAAACTTGATGCCGATAATGGCGAACCAATAAAAACATTACGTATCGAGTATGCGAGCATGTATAGCGTTGATTTAGATTTCATCAAGGCGCAATTTAAAGAGCGCGATGTAAAAGTAAGCACTCTAAAAGTGACAAGTGCAGAAGCACGCCTTTATGCGAAAGAGTCGATCGCAAAATTTCAATCGCCACCTTTGCAGACCATCATGGATTGGATGCTGCTCTGGAGCGATAACACGCTAGGCGATCGAATGGCTACATATGCAGCTATGAAAGCTGGGTATGGTTACACAAAGTCTGGAATTGAAAAGGTTTTTGTAAAGACTTTAACTGACCTAGAGGTTGATCCAACTGGGTTAAACGCCGTTGACGGTAGCGGTCTTTCTAAATCAAATAAAGTCTCAGCTCGCATGATGGGGCAGTTACTTCTTAAAACTTATGGCAATGAAAAGTACCGCACGATTTACGGTGGGCTACCAATTGGCGGAGTTAGCGGAACGTTGCAGGATCGGTTCATTAAAAGCGCACCATCGGCTATTGGTTTAGTCAGAGCTAAAACTGGCACCTTAAACGGCACTGTTTCACTGGCTGGCTACGTTCAAGGTGGCGATCAAGAGTACATATTTGTCGCTATAGCAGATCAAATCCCTAGAGGAACTACCGCCGCAAAGGCGGCTCGTACGGCGTTAGATAAAGTGCTGGCAAAATTTGCGAAGCCAGTTGTTACTCCTTCGCCCAGCCCATCAAACGTTGTCGAAAACCTTGATGGAACCACCGTAACAAGCGACCCAGGTTCTGGCGGTTAGTGCGTCGTAAGTAATTCCAATTGGTTCAGCGCATACTTTTACAGTTTGTAAAACTTTTAAATCGGAAGCTCTAACTTTAGACAAGGTGCCGCTCTTAAAGTTGACCACAAAGAGTGCTGTTCCATCGCTAGAGATTGCAAGTGATCTTGCAGCTTTTCCAGTTTTAACTGAACCTAAAGATTTGTGATTCACGAGATCCCAGGCGGCAACCTTGCCAGCAATGTTTAAAGTTACATACATCTTTGTGTTATCTGGCGATAAAACGACCGCGCGCGGATTAACACCCACGGGAATCAACTTCTTTGAAAAATCAGTCAAATTAATTTCGTGAATATTGCTGCCACCCATTTCAGCTATATATGCCTTACTTGAATCTGCCGAAATAGCAATGCCTCGAGGGTAGCGACCAATCTTGATTGACTTAATCTTCTTCTGCTTTTCAATTGAAATTACATCTAATGTGTATGAACACCAAGTAGTTACCAGAATGTATTTGTTATCAGGGGTAACTTCTAAAACCTTAGGCACTGAACCGACTGCATAGACACCATCAATTTTGTAATTACTTAGATTTATTCGGTAAACAAAGCTGGAATCATAACCATCGGCCGGCGAACAGATATCTGTGCCTTCTTTTTTAAAACCTTTGCCATACATCGCATAGTTAGTAACGTATAGGTATTTTCCATCGGGGGAGAAAGATCCCTCAACGGGTGAACCTTTATAAGTCCCAGAATATTTGGAATATCCAAAGTCGCTGAGCTTTACTGAGTCAGGAATTCGCTTAATCAGTTCTTGAGTATTGGAATCATAAATTGTGACCGAATGCCGGTACATCATGTTGTGCGCACTTACTAATCCAGTGCCTGATGATCGAACAGATTTAGGGCTGATATCGCCGGAAATCGTCGAGGCCAAAATTAGTTTGGTCTGATCAGAGGTAACTTCGGCGCTAGTTAATTGAGGTAGACCTAAAGAAAGTACAAGAACCAATATTGCAATTCGGCGCATGCGCCAAGAGTAATGCAATTAATTAGTCGTCATCCTCATCGTCATCATCGTCATCTGAATGCTTAGATTTTTTACTACCGCTCTTCTTTTTGTCGTCGTCATCGTCATCATCATCGTCGTCATCGTCATCGCCAGCTTTTTTAGTTGGCGGCAAGATGATGTCAGTTGATGCAGATCCGGGCGGAGTAATCGCAGCAGGAGCTTTGGCAGTTGGTAACATGCTTGAGGCACTTGAGAGAACTGGCGCACGATAATCATCGTCATCGCCTTCTTCATCATCGTCATCGTCACGAGAAGCAGTCGGCATAGAAATTGCGTTGCTTGTCATCGTTTGAGCTGAGCTAGTCGCAGCTGGAGAATCTTGGGTTAAGTTCAGAGTTTCAACAGCATTTGCTGACTTAGAGTCATGTGTAAGGAGGGCAACTCCGGCACCCATCGGAATAACCAGGATGCCTGCCAAGATGAAAGCGAGATTGCGCATTGGCGCTGACTTCTTGCTCTTTAGCGGGCGACTTACTGGCTGATCGTTTTCAGCTAGTTCGAACCATTCGGGCTTCTGATTGTTTTCCATGTCCAGAAAATAACCCATGAACCTGAGAGCCTTCTGGGAACGCCAGCGGTGAGCGCTGTGTATTTAACTTAGTAGCCTTGCTCTGTGAGCGTGAATCAGCCAGATAAGAGTTCGGATCTTCGAATTCGTGGCTATCTGGACCTCATGAAACTGCGAGTGGTCGAACTTTTACTGGTGACCACTTTGCCTGCTCTAGTTCTAGCCCAAAATGGCATTCCTTCCGTTGGGCTATCTATCGCGACAATTCTCGGCGGAACTTTGGCAGCTGGTAGCGCGAATGCTTTTAACATGGTGATCGAAAGTGAAACCGATAAGTTAATGAAGCGCACTGCGCAACGACCAATTGCAACTGGTGTTATTTCGCGCAGAGAAGCAACTATTTTCGCAACTGTTGTTGCGCTACTTTCCCTTCTTATTTTCTGGCTCTTTACAACTCCACTAGCAACTTGGCTAACTCTAATCGCAATTGTTTTCTATGTAGTTATTTATACGATGGCACTTAAGCGACGCACTGCGCAAAATATTGTTTGGGGCGGGATCGCAGGTTGTATGCCGGTGTTAATTGGTTGGGCTGCAGTCACTAATGATTTATCAAACGTGGCCTGGGCATTTTTCTTCGTAATCTTTTTCTGGACGCCACCACATTTTTGGGCGCTTGCAATTAAATATAAAGATGATTACAACGCAGCCGGAATTCCAATGTTGCCAGGTGTTACTTCACAGAGAAATTTACATGGCCAAATGTGGTTCCACACGATTGCGATGTTTATCGCCTCAGTTGTCACAATTAGCTTTGCCGAGCTTTCACTCTGGGTGCAGATTGTTAATGCAATACTATTTTTAGTTTTCGCTATGACGCTTGCGCAACTTCGTGGCAGTAATCCAGATTATGGCAAAGTTGCGGCCAAAGTATTCCAGTGGTCGATTACCTACTTGAGTTTGTATTCAGTATTACTTGTTGCCGCAGTGCTAATTTAAATTAACCCAAATTTAATTAAGTTAGTGCTTGCGCAATATCTTTAATTAGGTCATCACTGTGCTCTAGGCCAACTGAAAGCCGCAATGTAGTTGCCGTAATTCCCATTGCTAGTTGATCTGGCTGGCTTAATCGGCGGTGAGTGGTT
Source organism: uncultured Actinomycetes bacterium (assembly GCA_903939005.1). Taxonomy (GTDB): domain Bacteria; phylum Actinomycetota; class Actinomycetes; order Nanopelagicales; family Nanopelagicaceae; genus Planktophila. The sequence continues at coordinate 19,674 of CAJAFH010000083.1, forward strand.
GAAGCTGGGTGAGTAATAAGTGACTTGCTATCGCCTAAATTGTTGGAAATATCGATGATTCGCAAGGCATCCATGAACTTATAAACATCTTTTTTGGTTCCCTTAAAAGTAATGCCGATGGTCGTACCAAAACCAGTCATCTGCTTCTTTGCTAGTTCATGACCTGGATGCGATGGCAAGCCAGGGAAACTTACAATTTCAATTTCCGGACGAGTTTCTAAGAACTCAGCAATCTTCTGCGCGCTAGTAGCCATTCGCTCAACCCGCATATCCAAAGTTTCGAGTGACTTTAAAAGCACCCAAGCATTAAAAGGACTTAACGATGGCCCGGTATGGCGGAAGAATGGTTTGAAATACTCATTCATGTATCCGAAGCTACCAAGTACGGCGCCAGCAAGTACGCGACCTTGACCATCAAGATGTTTTGTTGCTGAGTACATAACAACATCGGCACCGAGCTCTAACGGGCGTTGCATCATTGGTGAAGCCATTACGTTATCAACAATTACCGTTGCGCCAACTTTATGTGCTAAATCAGAAATCATTCGGATATCAACAATTTCCATTAATGGATTACTTGGTGATTCGATGAAAACAACTTTGGTCGGCTTGCTAAGTGCCTCAGCCCAAACTTTTTCATCGGTTCCTTTTACAAGTTCAACTTCAACGCCCCAAGCTGGTAGAAATTCAGTAAGCACGACATGGCATGAACTAAACATGGCAGCCGTTGCAACAACACGATCGCCGGCTTTAACCATGCAAGCAACTGAGGCAAACATTGCAGACATGCCAGAACCGGTCGCTACACAAATTTCAGCGCCTTCAAGTTCGGCTAAGCGATTTTCAAACATTGCAACTGTTGGGTTGCCAAAACGACTATAAACAAAGTGATCAGTTTCATCGGTAAATGAATCTTCGGCTTCTTGTGCAGAAGAATAGGTAAAACCGCTATTTAGAAAGAGTGCTTCAGAAGTCTCGCCAAAACCAGTGCGGGTTAAGCCAGCGCGAACCTGAGAAGTTTGTGGATTAACTTTCCAATTCGGGGCAGGGCGGCGGTTGGGTTCTTGGTAGCCCCAGGCATCTTTACTCATCCGCTAAGTGTAAGGGGAAGGACTATTGTGGTGGGCATGAGTAATCTCGCAGTAGCAGTCCAGGATTTAAGCAAGAAATACGGCGATACCTTTGCGGTGTCACACGCTAACTTCGAAGTACCGATGGGCACTGTGTGTGGTTTCGTTGGGCCAAATGGGTCAGGAAAAACCACCACTATTCGTATGCTGCTCGGCTTGATCTCGCCAACTGGTGGCACAGGTGAAATCTTGGGTCATTCAATTAAACATCCAGAAAAATATTTAGCCAGCGTTGGTGCGATGATCGAAGGTCCAGCTTTCTATCCAGCTCTTACAGGGCGTGAAAATTTAAATGTATTGGCAACTTTGGGTGGCTACGGAACTGACCACGTGCAATCACTCCTTGAGCGAGTTGGCTTAGGTGATCGTGGAAATTCGAAATATAAAACTTATTCGCTAGGTATGAAACAACGACTTGGAATTGCTGCCTCACTTCTACCTAATCCAAAGTTGTTAATTCTCGACGAGCCAACTAATGGGTTAGATCCTGAAGGCATTCAAGAAGTTAGAGATTTATTGAAATCACTAGCGCAAGAAGGCACCACAGTTTTTGTTTCTTCGCACCTGCTCTCAGAGCTCGAACTAATAAGTCAACATCTGGTTATGTTGCGCAAGGGTAAAGTTCTATTCGCCGGCAAAATCGAAGATTTATTTTTGGCACAACAACCATTCATCTTGGTTAAAACGCCAAATGAAAGTGATTTGCCAAAGATTTCGGAAATTGCCGCAGCTGCAGGTCATAAATCAACGATTCGTAGCGGTGTTGCACATATCGAAGGACCAGCTGAATGGGCTGCCGAACTTAATAAATCAGCCTTTGCCATGGGCATCACGCTTTCGCAACTATCACCGATGTTGCCCAGCCTAGAAGAAACCTTCTTCGAAATGACGGGGGATTCCGAATGAACCAGATATTTAAAGCTCGGGTATTTAGATCAGAGTGGCGCAAACTTCGTCGGCCAACACTATTTCTCGGCACCATGCTGGCATCAGCTGGTTTAACTGGCTTAGTTACCTCCTTATTGTTCTTGTTAATTGATTCTCCGCAAGGAAATTCCGATCGTGGCAACATGATTTCTCGCGAGATATTGCAACTACCAAGCGGTTTAACTATTGGCTTTAGTAATGCAGCCGGTTTATTAGGAATCGTCGCTCTCTGTGTATTTGCAGCGCAAACCGCTCAGGAATATACCTACGGAACTTTGCGAAATTTACTTGTGCGCCAACCACGTCGGTTGCAGTTGCTGCTTGGCAAGTATGTATCTATGGCCTCATTTGCAATCGTGATGGTGATTCTGGCTGCAGTCGTCAGCATGTCACTAGCTTTTGGTTTGTCAGGTAGAGCGAAAGTTGAAACCGATGCGTGGGTAACTTCTGATGCACTTCAAGAAATGGCGAAAACTTTTGGAAATGTGCTTTTATCGGTAATTGCATTCGGCACAGTTGGCATGATTTTGGGACTTCTGCTTCGCTCGCCAATCAGTGCGATTTCCCTGGGTGTTATCTGGTTGTTAATTGTGGAAAATATTCTGGTTGCAGTTAAATCAAGCTTAGGTAATTGGATGCCCGGAAATTTGATGTCCATCATTGCAGTTGGTGGCACGACTGATATTTCTTATACCCACGCAATAACAATGGTTTCAATCTATTTGGTGGCAAGCACAGCGATTGTGATCACCCTTTTCAAGCGACGTGACGTATCTAATTAGCGCGGGCTTAATTAGCTAATGACGCTGGGGCGCGTCTAGCTCTTTTCCAAGGTGCCCCATTTATCCTAAGAACATGTCGAAGCGGCTCATTGCCCTCGCAGTCGCGCTTACTTTTCTAGGTAGTAGCACGACTGTTTATGCCGCTTCCCCAAAACCAACTTTGGCCCAGATTGAGGCCGCTAAAAAAGCCGAAGCGGCAAAAAAGAAAGCGGCTGATGCAGCGGCTAAAAAATTAGCGGCAGCAAATATGACTTTAAAAGCACTTACTGCCAAAGCTAATGCAGCGCTAGCTCTTTATGTGAAAGCGAAAGCTGAATTAGCTAAAGCCACAGCCGATGCAAATGCTGCTGCCGAATATGCACGCAAGACGGCTGAAGAAGTTGCTGGCGCACATCGAACCATCGGCAAATTGGCCGTAAATGCTTACATGATGGGCGGCACCTTTAGCGATATCGAACCACTTTTAAGTGCCAATGGCCCACAAGATTTAGTTGATCGAATTACAATTTTGCAATCACTGGGTGATCAAAATACTGCAGCGCTTGAACGATTTAAAGCGGCCGAAATTATTGCGCGGGCAGCAAAAGTTGTAGCCGATGCAGCAAAAGTTAAGCAAGTTGCCGCTACTGAAAAAGTAGCCGCAACCAAGAAAGTTGCCGATGACGCTAAAGCGCTCCAGCAAAAAGAAGTTGATAAATTGCGCGCCGTCCAAGATAAATTAATTAAGGATTTAGCCAAAGCAAAGAATGTTCGAATAACTCTAGAACAACAACGTCAGTTAGCTTTACTTGAAGAAGCACAAGCTGGGCAAGCAGCGCTAACGCCTAATCAATCAAAAATTTGGCCAGATCTTGGCTTTAATGGCCGATCAACTATTCGCACTACTCAAGCCCAACGAGATGTGGCTGTGGCTTTTGCCAAGAAACAAGTCCTAGCTCGTAAGCCTTATATCTGGGGCTCCGAAGGTCCTAACTCATTCGATTGCTCAGGTTTGGTTTATGCCGCCTATAAATCTGCTGGCTTAGGTTGGCCAAACTGGGATCGCTTAAACTCAGCACTTTATTCCGGCTACACCAAGCATGTGAAACTCACCGAGTTAGTGCCTGGCGATCTCTTGTTCTACTCATATAAGGGAACCATCTCGAGCATTCACCACATCACGATTTATGCTGGAAACGGCATGATGTGGGAAGCGAATTCAAAGGGTAAGGGCTTGCTTTACTCAAATATTTATAGCGTTAAGGGCTTAATGCCATTTGGTGGTCGGGTCTAGTCTTAACCCCGTGAGCACAAACCCAGCAACGGTCGCAATTCGAAGTGCTGTGCGTGATTGCCTCTCTGGTTGCAGCGCAGGTGACACGGTTCTAGTTGCAGTCTCTGGTGGTGCTGATTCATTAGCACTTGCTGCAGCACTTGTTCCGGAATCTAAAAATGCGTTAATTAATTTGGTCGGCGTAACTATTGATCATCAACTACAGAAAAATTCTAGTGAACAAGCCACCAAAGTTCACGGCCAACTTTTAAGTTTAGGAATTTCCCAAATCGAAATTGTTAAAGTCGATGTCGAAATGATTGATGGGTTAGAAGCATCCGCACGTCGAGCTCGCTACGCCGCACTTAATGCAGTAGCTGAAAAACACAACGCTAAATTAATTTTCTTAGGTCATACTCTAAATGATCAAGCCGAAAGTGTTTTATTGGGTTTAGCTCGCGGATCAGGCGCGCGATCACTTTCTGGAATGGCACGATGCACTGGGAAATACTGTCGCCCACTTTTAGAGATCACTCGCTCGGAAACGTTGGCTGCGTGTACCGAAAATAATTTAACTCCATGGATCGATCCACATAATTCAGATTCGCAGTTTGCTCGAGTTCGTGTGCGCACTAATGCACTGCCAAAGTTAGAAGAAAGTATTGGGCCTGGAATTACCGAAGCACTTGCCCGCAGTGCCGACCTGTTGCGCGACGATGCTGATGCGTTAGATGGATGGGCAACTCAAGTTGCAGATGGTCTTGATCTGGCTGATCTAGAAATTACGGCGTTGGCCGAGCTTCCCAAGGCGGTCCGAACTCGCCTCTTACGGATGGCAATTTATGCCGCAGGAGCTCCAATGGGCTCAATTACCGCCGAACATGTGGCATCTGTTGAGGCTTTAGTCACCTCTTGGCATGGTCAAGGCGCTTGTAGCCTCCCAGGCGGTGTGAAGGTTTCGCGAATTTCGGGCAGACTTTCGCTCCTGTCCCGCTAATTTAAGTAAGCCCGCCATATCTATGAAGGAGCATCGTGGATTTATCAGTTATTGAAAGCGATATCGAGCGCGTAATAGTTAGCGAAGTAGATCTGCAAGCACGCATTAAAGAATTAGCAGCGCAAGTTGATGCTGATTATGAAGGTCGTGACGTTCTATTAGTTGGCGTATTAAAAGGCGCAGTTATGGCAATGGCTGATTTAACTCGTGCGATGCAACGTCATCTGGAAATGGATTGGATGGCAGTTTCTTCCTATGGCTCCGGCACTAAATCTAGCGGCGTAGTTCGAATTTTAAAAGACCTTGATCGCGATATCACGGGCCGCAATGTTTTAATCGTTGAAGATATTGTTGACTCAGGTTTAACACTTTCTTGGTTGAAGTCGAATCTTGAATCACGCGGCGCTGCCAATGTTGATATCTTGGCAATCCTGCGCAAACCAGAAGCGGCAAAAGTTGATGTTGCGGTTAAGTATGTAGGTTTTGATATTCCAACAGATTTTGTAGTTGGTTACGGACTTGATTTTGATGAGAAGTATCGCAACTTGCCATTTATCGGTGTGCTCGCAAAGCACATGTACGAATAGAAGCAATATGACTGAAGAAATTAAAAAAGATAAGAAAAAGAAAGTAACTAAGACCGTTACTAAGCGCGGCGATAAGAAGCCAGCCACTAAAGCTGGTCGAATTTTCCGTGGACCACTCTTCTGGATTGTCTTTGCAATTATTGCCGTTTCGGTTTTCGGTCAGATCTCTGGTGCGGGTAGCGCATTTACAAAGGTAAATACTTCTCAAATTCTTGATGCGATTGCGCAGTCTGAGGTAAAGAGCGCAACTGTTATAGATAAAAGCCAAATAATTCGGGTAGAACTTAAGCCTGGTCGAACCATCAATGGAGCTTCTCAAGTTGAGGCATCTTATGTAGTGCGCCAAG
>CAJAFH010000084.1 GCA_903939005.1 uncultured Actinomycetes bacterium
ACAACAATGCCCGCCCGTGGCGATCAGATTCGCATGGGGATAGGCATACTTGGCATCGGCACATCAGGGCCATTGATCGCAATGAGTGCGATGCCAATCTGGGTGTTGATTTTCTGGCGAAATCTTGGTGGTTCGATTCTCACCGCCCCATTTGCAATCAGACATCATCGCGATCGCAATGGCATCAAGTGGGCAGCTTTTGCTGGCTTCATACTTGCTTTGCACTTTGGTGGTTTTTTTCTTGCAATGCGTTACACCAGCGTTGCCTCAGGCACTGCAATTGTTGCGCTTCAGCCGATATTCGCAGCCATATTTGTAAAACTCTCTGGCCAACACATTCCTTCAAAAGTTTGGCTAGGAATGGGCGTCGCCTTTCTGGGTGTTCTCCTTATTGCTGGCGTTGATTTACAAATTTCATTTCGTGCATTTATGGGGGATCTTGCGGCACTTGTTTCGGCTGCCCTAGCTGCTGGTTACATGATGGCTGGTTCGCGCGCACAACGAACCCTGGAAACAACTACATATACAACGGTTTGCTATTTTGTTTGCGCAATTACGGCGCTGCCAATAGCACTACTTAGCGGAAATCAAATCTTTAATTACACAGCGCGCGAGTGGTGGATATTAATTGGATTAATCGCTGGTGCCCAAATTTTGGGACACACCATGTTTAACTCTGCTTTAAAGCGAGTGTCACCCGCAATAGTTTCGCTGATCGTCTTTTTTGAAGTTCCAGTTAGTTCATTGCTGGCCGTGTGGTGGATGGGACAGAAACCACCAGTTGGAATTATTCCCGGCATCTTCTTAATTTTGATTGGTTGCACCCTGGTAGTGATGAGGAGCCGTGAAAGTCGTGATTGATTTACATACTCACACCACTGTCAGCGATGGCACTGATACGCCAGCCCAACTAGTAAATAAGGCGCTGGCTCAAGGTTTAGATACTTTGGCAATCACCGATCATGATGCAATTGCTGGGTGGTCGAGTGCGGTTCAAACGCTACGTGGTGATCTGAAATTAGTTCTAGGCGCTGAGATTTCGTGTTTAACTAAAGCGGGTGTCAGCGTTCACATGCTTGGTTTACTTTTTGATGGGACTAATTCAGCGTTGCTAGAAACCCTAGAAAACACTCGTGATGACCGCTTGCCACGAATGCGCAAAATGATCGAACTAATGCAGGCTGATGGCATCGATATTTCAATTAGTGATGTTGAAGCAGCGATGCCGCCAGGAGCCACGATGGGACGACCACATTTAGCAGATGCGCTAGTTGCTAAGAAAATAATTAAGTCTCGTGATGAAGCTTTCGTCGAGCTGCTCAACAATGAATCTAAATATTATGTTACTCACTTCGCGCCAACCCCAGTGGATGCAATTAAATTGATTCGGGCGGCAGGTGGAGTAGCAGTAATTGCCCATCCGTTTGCATCATTGCGCGGGCAAATTTTGCAAAGTTCAGATTTTATTGACCTTAAAGTAGCTGGCTTAAATGGCATTGAGGTAAATCATCGCGACCAGAGCCATGAAGAACGTTTGAGCTTGTTGAGTATTGCAAGTGATTTAGATCTAGTTATGACTGGCTCGAGCGATTACCACGGTACTGGCAAGTTAAACTCGTTAGGCGAAAACGTGACTGATCCAGCAGAATGGGAACGCTTAGAAGCGATGGCTGATGCTCGAAGGGTGGTAACCGCATGAATATTGCTGAAGTAAGCGCGATAACTTTTGCGATCCAAAGTTTTGTAACCCTTTTTGTAATTTTTGATCCACCAGGAGCAGCGCCAATTTTTCTAGGTTTAGTTGCTGATCGAACACCTAAGGAGCGACGTAAGTTAGCTGTGCAAGCAGCCAGCGTATCCCTGTTGGTAATTTCAATATTTGCGATCTTTGGTCAAATGATTCTGGATTACCTACATATTTCGATTGCCTCACTGCAGGCCGCTGGTGGCCTTTTGCTGCTACTAGTTTCACTTGAGTTATTAACTGGCAAGGAGTCAGGTTCAACTGAAGCGCGCGATAAGAATGTAGCTCTAGTCCCGCTCGGTACCCCACTGTTAGCTGGCCCAGGTGCAATTGTGGCCACCATGATTTTCGTGCAACAAGTTCAAAACACTGGCCAAGCAATTGGTTTGGTTGCAGCAGTACTTGCTGTTCACGTTGTTATTGCACTTGTGCTTATTTCTTCAACCACCATTTTGAAAGTCATTAAAGAATCTGGTGTAAATCTAGTAGCGCGAATTGCCGGCCTCTTGCTTGCTGCGATTTCGGTTCAGATGTTGGTTGACGCGATTAGAGCTTTCATAGCGCAATGAGTAACGTCGAGTTAGGTTTATTCGCACCTTCATCAATTGCCTGGAAGATTCATTCTGATCCAGCCATGTTAATTGGTGGAATCCGTGCGCTTTTTCAACAAGCACTTCACCCACAAGCTATGGCCGGCGTTGCTGAGCATTCAAATTTCCGTGAAGATGCTTGGGGCCGTTTGCAGCGCACTGGTGATTACGTAACAGTGGTTACTTTTGGAACTCCAGCAGAGGCAAATGAATTAACGGCTCGAGTTCGCAAAATACACGCACATCTTGGTCTAGATGATCCAAAACTTTTGCTTTGGGTTCACATGTCTATGATCGATTCATTTTTAGATGTAGCGGTTAGATCTGGACTTACTTTATCTAAAGCTGAACAAGATCAATATGTTGCCGAGATGGTGATTTTTGCGCAGGCGGTAGGCATTGATGAATCTATGGTTCCTAAATCTGTTGCCGAAATGAAGAAATACTTTATTGATATCGCGCCAGAGTTAAGTGCCAGCGATGATGCCAAACGTGCAGCTTTATTTTTAACGATTCCGCCGCTACCAACTGCAGTCCGATTTGCAACACCGGCAGCTCCGGCTTGGGCTGCGGTTGCTGCATTAGCTGGCGCTTCTTTACCTAACTGGGCTCGCTCGCTTTACGGTTGGCCAACTCTGCCAGGACAAGGGCTTGCAACTGATATCGCCATGACAGCACTGCGCAAGAGTTTGCTGGTATTGCCTTTCGATGGTTTGTTACCACCTGTTTTAATTGAAGCCAAAATTCGTTGGGGAGTAAGCGCAGCATGAGTACTCCAATAGTTGTATTAGCTAGTTTCGCTGGTGGAGTGGGTAAAACAACTTTGACCCATGCATTGGCGGTGGCTTGTGCAGAATTTGGCAAGAAAGCTTTAGTAATTGATTTAGATTCATCAGGTGCGCTAACTTTTAAACTTGGCCACGAACGAACTCGCGAAAATGTAATTAATTGCACCGAACGCTTTGATCTTCGACCACATACCGCAGCTGATTCGTTGGCTACCTTGATCTCAGAGATTCCCGAAAAATACGATTTACTCTTAGTTGATTCAGCGCCGTTATTTACAGCTGAGCTAGAACAAGTTTTGAAAGCTGCGCAATTGGTTATCTCGCCAGTGCGAGAGAGTATTCATTCGCTTAGAGGTGCCTTGGCAGTCATGAAAATTACTTCTGCACCATTTAAGGCGCTGCCATATTTTGCCGCAAATAATTCTGAGTTAGCCAAATTGATTGCAGCTGAATTAAATGTAATTGATGGTGAAATTTCAATAGCAGCCGAAGTATTGGCAGCCGAAGCTAAATCAATAAGCGTCTTAACTGATGATAAAAATTGTAATGTGGCTCAGCAATACCGTGATGCGACTTATTCGATACTAGAAGAACTGAAGATCTTTTAGTCAGCGATTCGCTTAGTACGAACTCGATCACGCTTTACTCGTTCGGTTTTTGGCTTCTCAGCTACTGTCGCGCTTTTAGTTTTTGGCGTTTCCGCAGCCGGGGCACTCTTAACTGGAGCTATTTTCTTAGCTACATTCATCCGGCCAGTAGAGCCAGCTGGAATCTTAAATTTAGTAAAGAGTGAATCAGAGGACGAGTAAGTTTCTTCAGGCTCACCTAGATTTAGATTGAGTGCAGTATCAATCATTTTCCAACGAGCTAATTCATCCCAGTCCACAAAGGTGACTGAAATGCCATGTGCGCCAGCGCGAGCGGTACGACCAATGCGGTGCACGTAGGTTTTCTCGTCTTCGGGGCATTGGTAATTAACTACGTGGGTAATTCCATCGATATCAATTCCGCGAGCAGCCACATCGGTTGCAACTAAAACATCAGATTTGCCGGCCTTGAAGTCATTAAGTGCTTTCTCACGAGCGCCTTGACCAAGATCGCCATGAATAGTGTCTGATCTAAATCCACGCTCTAACAAATCGTCGGCAGTTTTCTGGCAAGTGCGCTTTGTGCGGCAGAAAACAATTGTCGGTCCGCGGCCCTCAGATTGCAGAATGCGAGCTAACATTTCAATTTTATCTAGCGCATGAGCGCGCACAACATGCTGTTCGATCTTGGAAACAACTGCGCCTTCATCTTCATTATCTTGGGTGCGAATATGTACTGGCTGATTCATGAAGCGGCGAGCAAGAGCGATGATATCGCCAGGCATAGTTGCTGAAAACAACATAGTTTGCTGACGATTAGGAGTACTCGTAAAGATTTTTTCGACATCGGGCAAGAAGCCCAGATCTAACATTTCATCTGCTTCATCTAGTACTAACCGAGAAACATTCTTAAGTTTTAGTTGACCTTGGCGATATAGATCGAGTAGTCGTCCAGGGGTACCAACCACAATTTCAACGCCTTGTTCTAGTGCTTCAATCTGTGGTTCAAATGCGCGACCACCGTAAACCGCGAGAACCCGAATTCCGCGATTGCCAACTAATTCAGCAATATCTTTGGTTACTTGTACGCAAAGTTCACGAGTTGGCACAACAACGAGTGCTTGTGGTTGACCTTTAAATTCAAGGGCATCCCATTCTGAATCAAGGGGTGCGATGATGCGCTCAATAATTGGAATACCGAAACCTAAAGTCTTGCCAGTACCAGTTTTAGCTTGGCCGATAACATCGCCATCAGAGAGGGCAATCGGTAGAACAGCTTCTTGAATCGGAAATGGTGAAGTAAAACCATGCGCGTTTAGCGCATCAATTGTTGATTTACGTAAGGGTAGATCAGCGAAAGTTATAGACACGTTAGAGGGAGCCGAAACCGACGCGTCGCTCGGTTTGTTCGCCAATTTCTACAAAACCAATTCGATCAGCTGGCACCATGATGGTGCGGCCGCGGACATCTTTTAATACCAGGGGAGTTCCGGCGCTAATTGCTGCGCTAACAGCAGCTGAGATTTCAGCCGGGGTAGCAGGGCTCTCAAAAGCAAGGTCGCTACTTACATTTGCGACCGCAATGCGGACCTCGGATTTTTGGGCAGTTTCAGTTTTCTTTGTAGCCATGGGGCAATCCTACGGGATTACTTCAGTTGTTGCCTAACGGGAAACCTGAGACCCCGCGCCACATCAAACTTTCGATTAAACGAGCCGCTTGTTCCCGCGATAACTTGCTATCTCGATCAAGCCAATGTCGCGCACCTACTTGAATTGATCCAATAAGTGAAACTCCAAGCAGCATTGATGCCTCTTGTGGCAAACCAGTCTCAATTGAGATCACAGCGCTAATTGCAGCAGCGCAGTCATAAGTCATGCGATTTAATCGCTCATGTACGGCAGGTTCGACATTCATATCACTTTCAAAGAGCAAGCGGAATGCTTCGCCTTCACTTTCAATAAAATCAAAATAAGCATCCACAGTTGCACGAACGCGGTCAGCATTTTCAGTGTTCGCTGCAATTGATCGTTGAATCTGGAAAACAAGTGAATCGATATGTAAATCTAGTACCGCTAAGTAAAGTTCTAGCTTTGATGGAAAATGCTGATAGAGAACAGGCTTGCTTACGCCAGCTCGGTCGGCAATTTCATCCATCGCAGCGCTGTGGTAACCCGCGGCAGTAAAGACTTCAAGGGCGGCGGAAAGCAAAAGCGCTCTCCGCTCGTCGCGAGGTAAACGCGGCTTGTTATCACGTGCATCTGTTGTGCTCATTTAGCCAATGCTAGAGGCAAATCTAGGAAATTACACCTCTCTCTGTTTTTCGCGAACGTATTGCAATTAGCAACCGAGCATCGTTCTACGGCAGAATAACCCCGTAATCGGTTTACCAATTGAGCAGTAAAAAGGCGATAGAGATGAAGATTCCACCGTTAGTAGAACCTGGCCGCGCGCTAACCGTCGATGAAGTTCGTCGCTATAGCCGCCACTTAATCATTCCGGATCTTGCAATGGCCGGCCAAGCGCGATTAATGAATGCAAAAGTTCTCTGCGTTGGAGCTGGTGGTTTAGGTTCACCAGCGATTATGTATCTAGCTGCTGCAGGTGTGGGAACAATTGGAATAGCCGAGTTCGACACAGTAGATGAATCGAATTTACAACGCCAAATTATTCATGGCCAATCAGATATTGGTAAGAGCAAAGCAAAGAGTGCGCAAGAAAAAATTGCGGAGATCAACCCTTATGTGAATGTAGTTTTGCATGAAACTCGACTAGATACTTCAAATGTCATGGAGATCTTTGCGCAGTACGACATCATCGTTGATGGCACTGATAATTTCGCCACTCGCTATTTGGTAAATGATGCTTGTGTTATTTTAAAGAAACCTTATGTGTGGGGTTCAATTTATCGCTTTGACGGGCAAGCTAGTGTGTTCTGGGCCGAATATGGTCCTTGCTACCGCTGCTTATATCCAGAACCACCACCACCCGGAATGGTTCCAAGTTGTGCCGAAGGCGGCGTGCTTGGAGTGCTCTGTGCATCAATTGGTTCAATTCAAACAACTGAGGCAATTAAAGTTATTACCGGAATTGGCGAACCGCTAATTGGTTCACTGATGATTTATGACGGACTCGAAATGAGTTATCGCAAAATCAAAGTACGCAAAGATCCGAACTGCCCAATTTGTTCAGAACACCCAACTCAGACTGCGCTTTTGCCAGATTACGAAGCGTTCTGTGGGTCTCTATCTGATGCGGCTGAAGTTGCAGTTAAAGACTCGACCATCTCGGTTTCTGAGTTAAAGAGCAAGATAGATAAGAACGAGAATTTCTTCTTAATCGATGTGCGCGAGCCAAGTGAATTCGAGATCGTGCGAATTCCCGGATCCACTTTAATTCCGAAGCAAGGTTTCCTAGATGGCACAGCGTTAACTAATCTGCCGCAAGATAAACCGATTATTTTGCACTGTAAGTCTGGCGTGAGATCAGCTGAGTGCTTAGCGATTTTGAAAGGCGCTGGCTTTGCCGATGCCACACATGTGAGCGGCGGCGTTCTCGCTTGGGCTAAACAAATCGATACTTCACTGCCGGTTTATTAATGAATGAGTCGTATCAGGGTTACCGCGCACTTCTAGTTCACGCACACCCAGATGATGAAACCATAAACAATGGTGCAACTATGGCCATGTATGCAGCCTTGGGCGCAGAAGTAACTTTAGTTACTTGCACTCGTGGCGAAGAGGGCGAAGTTTTAGTTCCAGAATTAGCACATCTCGCAGCGCACGATACTGATCAATTGGGTGATCATCGGGTCCTTGAATTAGCAGCTGCTATGCAAGCACTTGGCATTACCGATCACCGATTCTTAGGCGATGACAAAATTAAGTTTCGTGACAGCGGCATGATGGGCACCGAACCAAATAATCGCCCAGAGTGTTTCTGGCAGGCCGATCTTGATTTAGCCGCAAAGTTATTGGTGGAAATAATTCATGAAGTAAAACCACATATCTTGATTACCTACGATGAAATTGGTGGATACGGTCATCCAGACCACATTCAAGCTCACAAAGTCGCAATGCGAGCCGCTGAGCTAGCAACAAAATGGCAAATTTCGAAAATTTATTGGAATGCCACACCTAAGTCAGTATTGGCTAATGGTATTGCAGCCATGAAAGAAGTCGGTTCTTCTTTCTTTGGTGCCGAAAGCGTTGACGATCTGCCGTTTGCCAAAGCTGACGAATTAGTAACCGCAGCAGTAGATGCAAATGACTTCGTCGATGCGAAAATGGCGGCGATGGCAGCACATGCAACTCAAATTGAATTAGACGGCCCATTCTTCGCCCTCTCAAACCAGTTAGGACTGCAGGTTTGGGGTCACGAGTACTACTCGCTAGTTAAAGGCGATGCTCACGAACCATTTAATAGTGATGGCCGCGAAACTGATCTATTCGCTGGAATAGTTTTGTAACTGATGAAGTTTTTTTATGCCGCTTTAACAGGTGCCCTACTAGGTGCAAGTGCCACCTTGCTGCACTTATTAATATTTCCATTGGGCTTACTACTCGGTTTAGTTGCAACAATTGTAGGTATCTGGGCGGTCGGACGAACTTGGCGATTACGAAAATTCAAAGTTATCGCAGCCGGTGCATGGTTAGTTGTAGTGGTTCAAGGTGCAACTCTTGGAGTTGGTGGCGAGTTGCTAATTCAAGGAGACTTAGCGGGCTCACTACTTATTCTGCTGGGAACTTTTGCCTTGGTACTGGCAATTTTATTACCGATCTAACGCAAATCCCATTCCTGTCCATCGGCAGTGTCGTTAATTACTAGACCAGCACTTTCTAACTCAATTCGCAAGCGATCACTCTCGCTCCAATTCTTAGTGCTTCGCGCAACTTCGCGGTCTGCCAATAATCGCGCTAACTCAGCAGGGAGTTCAGGCACGACCAGATCTCGTCCTAAATCAAGGGCTAAAACTTGGTCTGCAAAAGTAAATATTGCAGCTTTTTGCGCATCAGATAAATTCAAATCTTTTTCAACGCTACGCAAACGCTGCATTACTCGGGGCGTATCTAGATCATTGTTTAAAGCTTCCAGCGTAGGTAGGTCTGGTCCGTAATTAGTTGCTTTCCCGAAACCACTACGTCGCCATCTCTTTAGCGTGGCATTTGCCGCCGCTATTGAATCCCAAGTTAAGTCCATTTGAGAGCGGTATCGATTTTCTAGCAAACAAAATCTAAGCGAGAGCGGGTCGTATCCTCGTTCGATAAGGTCCTTAAGTAAGACCACATTTCCGCTGCTTTTGGCCATCTTGCGGCCTTCAAAAAGTAAATGCTCGCCATGCACCCAAAGTTTTACTGACTCTATTTCGGTAATTGAATTAGTCTGGGCGCGTTCATTTTCGTGATGCGGAAAACGAAGATCTATTCCGCCTACGTGAATATCAATTTCATCGCCGAGTAAATCAAGTGACATGGCTGAACACTCGATATGCCAACCAGGAAAGCCACTGCCCCAAGGAGAGTCCCAAACCATCTCGGTGCGCTCGCCAGCCGCTTTCCAAAGTGCCCAATCAGCATGAAAACGTTTGCCACCTTCATCTGTGTATTCGTAGCGATGGCCCGGCTTTAAATCTTTTAAGCGGTTACCACTAATTGCGCCGTAGCTGGCAAAACTTTCAGCCGCAAAGTAAACCGAACCGTCAGAGCCAACGTAGGCATGGTTAAGTTCGATCAACTTAGCAATTAATTTATGCATTAATTCAATTGACTCACTCGCGCGCGGGTAGCTTCGAGCTGGTTTGATATTAAGTAGGGCTAGATCAGTATGAAAATTTGCTTCATATTTACGAGCAATTTCAAATGGATCAATTGCCTCTAATTTTGCTTGAGCAAGCATTTTGTCCTGTGGGTTTACATCTTCAGCCATATGCCCAACATCTGTAATGTTCTGCACCAAATTAACGGTCTTGCCCTGTACCTCTAGAGTTCTGCGAATCAAGTCAGATAAGAGAAATGTTCGCAAATTTCCAACGTGCGCATCACGGTAGACAGTAGGGCCACAGCAATAAATTGTGACTTCATCAGCAGCGCTAACTACCTCTTTTGTGGCGCGACTTTGAGTGTCATAAATTTTAAGCATTTTGTTTCAATTCCAAATAAGAGTACTCATGATGAAAATTGAATCCTAAAGATTCATAAACTCCAATAGCGATGGCATTACTTGCTTCAACCTGCAGCAGCGCCTTTGTTGCACCTTGCTCGAAGCTGACTTCTAGAGC
Source organism: uncultured Actinomycetes bacterium (assembly GCA_903939005.1). Lineage (GTDB taxonomy): Bacteria > Actinomycetota > Actinomycetes > Nanopelagicales > Nanopelagicaceae > Planktophila. The sequence goes on from CAJAFH010000084.1 coordinate 9,985, forward strand.
AGCTGCCACAATAGCTTTTCCTAAACCTTGCCCACGAAAATCCTGGTGAACATACACTCGAGTTAATGAGGACCAACCTTTTGCTAATGCAATACGACAAGTGGCAATTGCTTGACCATTTTTAACTATCGTTAAATACGTTGCAGCACATCCAGATAGAATTTTTTCAATTCCTGGTGTTGGCTGTACTGCCAACCACTCATTACTGAATTGATCAGACTGCAAAATTTCAAATCCAGTTGGAACAATTTGTTTTGACGAGGTTAAGTCAGTCACCATAGTGTTGCCATGAATTGTTTCAACTGCGCCAATTGATCGTAATTTTTCGGATAGAACTTGCCAAGTGGGAAGTGCCACTTGAAAAATCGTAGGCAAGTTTCTATTTTTATAAAACTCTTGAGCTGCGCTGAGTTTTTCGGCAAAATCCGTCAATGCGCCGGCTTCTAGATTTGCTACAAGTGGAAGAACCGAATTAGCGCGGTTAGTTACACCGTCAGCTGCGCGCATAAGCCAACCAGAGTTCTCCAATTCCTCAGTTGCTGGCCAAGTTAGATTGCAGATTTGATCTAACTCAAGGACTCGAAGAGTCAGGGGAGCACCTTTACCGGCCAAGTTCGGGCGTTCGACTATTTCGCGCCAAACGAAGATCTGTTCTGGGTCAAAGGAAATTTCCTGACCTTTGCGATTAATCAAGCTGGTCGCACTTTTCAAGTGACCTACAACATCTCGATATCCACCAGCCGGGTCGTGCAACCTAATCGAAAACCGTTGACCAATGCGCTCAAGCGGGAGCGGCTGGGTTTCCATGGCTTAACGATAATCGTCTATCCAAAAAATGCCTCTCCAAAAGGTGCCAGTGGAACCGCGGTTGTTAAAAGGCACCTCAAACCTCCGTAGGTATTACAATTCACCGCAGTAGCTACCCAGATGGAGGATTTTTCGTGACGTACATTATTGCCGAACCTTGTGTTGATGTTAAAGATAAGTCTTGCATCGAAGAATGCCCGGTTGATTGCATCTACGAAGGTTCTCGCATGCTTTACATCCAACCTGATGAGTGCGTTGACTGCGGCGCTTGCGAACCAGTTTGCCCAGTTGAAGCTATTTATTACGAAGATGATGTTCCTGCAAAGTGGCAAGAGTTCGGCAAGGTCAACACTGAGTTCTTCATTGAGATTGGTTCCCCTGGCGGTGCCAGCAAAGTTGGCCAGACAAATACTGATCACGCCACAGTGGTAGCTATGCCAGCAAAGCCTGAATAGAAAAGTTCTCAACTGAAGCTGCCAGATTTCCCATGGGATGCACTTGCTCCTTATGG
>CAJAFH010000085.1 GCA_903939005.1 uncultured Actinomycetes bacterium
ATTGCGATGGCCGTGCAATTCCAGCGCGATAACACAGACCTTCAGTTCGTCGAGGTTCGCAGCTGGATCCCTTCATTTGGCATTAATTACGCTGTGGGTATTGATGGAATCGCACTTGTGCTGATTTTGATGTCAGTTATCTTGGCGCCAATCGTAATTTTGGCTGGTTGGAATGAAGCTCAAGGTGGCCGTTGGAGCGTTAAGACTTTCTATATTTTGATTCTGGTTTTAGAGACGATGATGATCGGCGTCTTTAGTGCCACCGATGTATTCCTCTTCTATGTAATTTTCGAAGCGATGTTAGTGCCGGTTTATTTCTTAATCGGGGGATACGGTACCGGCGAACGTTCAGCAGCCGCAGTTAAGTTCTTGCTCTACAGCCTCTTCGGTGGATTACTGATGCTCGCATCGATCATCGCTCTGTATGTAATGTCGGGCGATCAAGGCGGTCATACTTTTGATTTAGCGAAACTAGCGAATCTTGAGATGAGTTCGACTACGCAGAACTTCTTATTCCTAGGCTTCTTCATCGCCTTTGCTATCAAAGCGCCACTATGGCCATTCCATACTTGGCTACCAGATGCGGCTCAATCAGCAACACCTGGAACTTCAGTTCTATTACTAGGAGTGCTCGATAAAGTCGGTACTTTCGGAATGATTCGTTACTGCTTAACTCTTTTCCCAGAGGCAAGCAAAACTTTCACACCAGTAATTATTGTGCTGGCTGTTATTTCAATTATTTACGGTGCTATCTTGGCGATCGGTCAGAAAGATCTAAAGCGGTTAATTGCATTTACTTCGATCTCGCACTTTGGTTTCATCACCATGGGAATCTTTGCGATGACCTCGCAGAGCCAATCAGGTGCAACGCTTTATATGTTCAATCACGGATTCTCTACTGCAGCGCTCTTTATCGTAGGTGGCTGGATGATCGCTCGTCGCGGTTCATCAACGATTTCTGATTTCGGTGGGCTACAACGAGTTACTCCAGTGATGGCTTGGTGCTTCTTCTTAGCTGGCATGTCTAGCTTGGCACTGCCTGGCCTATCTAGTTTCGTGAGCGAATTCCTAGTGCTGGTAGGCACTTATACGCGTTATCCAGTAGCTGCGATCATCGCGACCGTGGGCATTATCTTGGCTGCGCTTTATATCTTGATTCCTGTTCAACGAGCACTGCATGGGCCAACCACGCCAGGCAACGAGAATTTACCTGATCTAAATCTGCGCGAAAAGATTGCGATCGCACCAGTGCTCGCAGCAATAATCGCGCTTGGTTTCTATCCATCACCGCTACTAAATGTGATCAACCCAGCGGCAGCGCACGTTAATTCGCAATTAGGTTTCACCGATCCAGTACCGACAGTTGAGGGTAAATAACATGATCTTTAACTCACCAACACTTGAGTACGCACTTCTTGCTCCGATTTTAATTATTTTGGCTGGCGCACTAATTGGCGTGCTAATCGAAGCTTTTGTGGGCAAAGCACGTAGACCAGCTGTGCAGTTAAGCGTTGCGCTTGTCTCACTTGTTCTAGCTCTGATTCAAGTTATTAGAATTCGCGAATTATCATCCACCACAGCTGCTATGGGTTCAGTAGTAATTGATGGCCCTGGTTTATTGTTCCAAGGCGCGATTTTAATTATTGCAATTATCTCGATCTTCTTAATTGCTGATCAAGATAATTTCACGGCTAGCCCAGCAGCACTGCCTGGTTCGGATGAAGAGCGCCAAGCAACTCAAAGTGGCACGGTCTTAACTGAGATTTATCCACTTACCTTATTTGCAGTTGCTGGCATGTTGCTCTTCCCAGTGGCTAGTGACTTGATCACTTTGTTTGTCGCCCTTGAAGTTCTTTCACTGCCACTTTATTTAATGGCTGGTTTATCTCGTCATCGTCGCTTAGCTTCTCAAGAAGCAGCTCTTAAGTACTTCCTGCTTGGCGCTTTCTCATCTGCCTTCTTCCTCTTTGGTTCGGCTTATCTATATGGATATGCCGGCACCGTGAGCTTTGCCGGAATCCACGCAGCTGTTGTTGGTGGCACCGGAAACGATGTAATTCTCTTGCTAGGCATAGCTTTCGTGGCAATTGGCCTACTCTTCAAAGTGGGCGCTGTTCCTTTCCATGCTTGGTCACCAGATGTTTACCAAGGTGCACCTACTCCAATAACCGGATTTATGGCAGCTGCCACCAAGGTCGCAGCCTTTGGTGCGATGTTGCGTCTGTTTTATACAGTCCTGGCTGAAGCGCAGTGGCAATGGCGACCATTCTTTATGGTCATCGCAATTATCACCATGATCTTTGGTTCGCTAGTAGCAATTTCACAACGCGACGTAAAGCGCATGTTGGCTTATTCCTCAATTGCAC
>CAJAFH010000086.1 GCA_903939005.1 uncultured Actinomycetes bacterium
CTTGCGCCACTAATTTTTGCACTCGTAGATATTTTTGAATTCTCGCCAACAATAAATTCACCAGCACAAACATAATCTTGCGAACCTTTGAGTAGAGCTTTTGGTGTTCCCATATCTAACCAATACGAATTATCTACGAAAGCTTGCACCACTCTTCCGCGCTTTAACAACTCTGGAAATACTTCGCGTTCAACGCTAACAACTTTTCCTAGTTCAATTTCCTTGATTACTTGCGGGCTAAAAACATAACAGCCAGCATTAATCGTATTTGTAATTGGGTTCTCCATTTTTTCCAGGAAGTCAGTGACTCGGCCACTTTCATCAAATGGCACACAACCATATGGGCGAGCATCCTCAACGTTAACCAAGTGCAAGGTGACTGCAGCCGATGAACTTTGATGTAAATCAATTTGCGCAGCTAAATCATGTCGGCTTAATACGTCGCCATTAAAGACCACAATTGGTTCATTCTCGGAAATTTCGGAGAGAATTAATTCGGCAGCATTTCGAATTGCACCGCCAGTTCCGAGTGGTTCGCTTTCTAATGCGTACTTAAGTTCTATCCCCCACTTAGATCCATCGCCAAAATAAGGTGTAAAAGTTTCAGCCAAATAAGCAGTTGCGAGCACTACTTTGGTGATGCCCGCAGCTTTTGCTGCCAGTAATTGATGCTCAGTTACTGGCAAATTTGCAATAGGTAACATCGGTTTAGGAGTTTTATTTGTAAGTGGCAGTAGCCGAGTACCAAAGCCACCAACTAGAAGAATTCCAACAGCCATCGCTAGCCCTGTACAGCCGCAGTAATACGTGCTGCAGCATCTGCTATCTGTAGATCGGTGGCCGTCATGGCAATGCGAATATGCGATTGCCCAAGCGGGCCATAGAAATTTCCGGGTGTGGCCAGAATTCCTAAGTTAGCCAACCAAGAGACAGAGTCCCAATCGCTCTCCTTGCGAGTGCACCAGATATAAAGGCCAGCGTTCGAAAATTCGATTTCAAAACCAGCTGCTTTAAGGGCTGGTGCTAATTTTGCCCGGCGGGCGTTATAGCGTGCCCGCTGTTCGGCAACATGTGTTTCATCGCTTAGTGCAACTGTCATAGCTTTTTGGATTGGTAACGGCACCATCATGCCGGCGTGCTTACGGACTTCGCGGATGCGGGCAATTAAATCTTTATCGCCAATCAAGAATGCACCACGGTAACCAGCCATCGAAGATCTCTTTGAGAGCGAATGGACCGCCAGAATATTGTGGTTATCACCGTTGGTGTATTGCAAAATCGAAGTAGGGGCTGCGGTGTCACCAAATTCTAAATAACACTCATCGGAGACCAAGATTGAGCCATTCGCACGAGCCCACTTTATGGCTGCTAAATATTCTTGATCGCTATGCACCCGGCCAGTTGGATTAGCTGGTGAATTAACCCAAGTTAAATCAGCTTGTGGCCAGTGTTCTGGGCTGATGGCAACTGCAGCCTCGCTGGCCCCTGCCAAGATCGCGCCCACTCGATAAGTTGGATAAGCAATCTCTGGAAAGTTAACTGACTTTGATTGCAAAAGTGTAGGCAACCAAGCCACTAATTCTTTAGATCCAATTAGTGGCAGGACGTCAAAATCACCAGTTGCTTTTAATTTATTTTTTGCCCAATTAGTAATCGCAGCGCGCAGTTCTGGAGTACCAGCAGTTACTGGATAGCTTGGTGAATTTGAACTTTCGCGCAGAACTTCTTGAATGAATTCGGGTGTCGCATCTACCGGCGTACCTTGAGATAAATCGATGATGCCACCTGGGTGCGCTCGTGCAATTTCACCATAAGGAGCAAGTGCATCCCATGGGAAATCTGGCAGCTTCAGTTGAGAACTTTTCTATTCAGGCTTTGCTGGCATAGCTACCACTGTGGCGTGATCAGTATTTGTCTGGCC
>CAJAFH010000087.1 GCA_903939005.1 uncultured Actinomycetes bacterium
ATTTGCAGCTTATGCCAATTTTTATGCCGGATCCGGGTCTGCTGGAGGTTCATTCGAATAACATCGAATAAGCCAAACAAGGGCCCTAATCCAAAAGGATTAAGGGTCCTTTTTCTTTACCCCGACAACTAACCAAACAAGAGAAAGACAAACAAAGGAAAGAAGGTGAGAACCATGAGCGTTCTCTTCAGCGAACTACTAGTACCAGGTTGGGCCGAAAGCGGCGAAAAGATTGGTCTCGGTGACATCACCGGCACATATGGCAATCCGATCGCTAATGCTTTGCCTTGCCATGGCGCAGAACCTGAAACCTTCTTCTCCGAAGCAGAGGCAGATATCAAAGCTGCTAAAGCGTTATGTGGTGAGTGTCCGGTGCGAGCCAAGTGTTTATCTGGCGCGCTCTCACGTCAGGAACCAGTTGGTGTTTGGGGTGGCGAACTATTCGAAGATGGTGTTGTTATTCAGGCAAAGCGCAAAGCTGGTCGCCCACGCATCGCTGCTTAATTAAACGTTAATAGAAAAAGACCCCGCCATTTTTGGCGGGGTCTTTTTTGTAGCTCAATTTATTGCGGCTTTCCGACGAACCAAAAGAGTATCTTATTAAGCGCTAGCTGGAGCGATCTCGGGGAACCAGGAGAGAGCTTCATCGCGGAATTTACCTTCAGCTTCTAATTGGCAGAAAATGCCGGTAGTGCCGAGGGTTACGCGATGGATCAAAACATATTCAGCTGGCAGATTTAATTGGAAACCGATCTTGGCAGTTGGATTACGTGGGTCGCCAACGCGAGCGCTTTGATCGCGGAGCCATTCACGGGAGTACTTAAATACTTCGGTTCTAAGCGGTTCAACTAGCGGCACTAGATATTCGAGCACCAGATTTGGGTCGACATCAACATCGGCCAAGATAAAGCCATCTTTTTTGAAGCCCTCGTAGAGCGCGACGGCATCGTCATCTAGTGCGTGCTTGAGCAAATTCTTCATTGGCTCTGGGAAACCATCAGGCAAACGGTTGCAAGCGCCGAAGTCGAGCACGCCTAAGCGACCATCTTCGAGCAATCGGAAGTTGCCGGGGTGTGGATCAGCGTGCAGTAAGCCGGCTCGATCTGGTGAGGTGAAGTGGAAACGAGCCAACTTCATGCCGGCATTGTTTCGTTGCTCTTGGGTGCCACTGGCAATGATCTTTGAAAGTGGAGTGCCCTCGAGCCATTCACTAACTAATACGCGATCAGATGCCATGACAACTTTTGGAATCGCAATATCTGGATCGTTATCGTAAACCTCAGAATATTTTTGTTGTGCTTCAGCTTCGTAACGATAATCAACTTCTTCAATAATGCGCGCACGAAGTTCTTCGAGCAACGGTTTCATTTCTAAACCAGGCATTACTAATTGGAAAATTTTAGCAAAGCGTTGAATTTGATTTAGATCAGAGATCAAAGCTTCAGCAGCACCTGGGTATTGAATCTTTACTGCAACGGTTCGACCATCTTTCCAAATTGCTTTGTGAACTTGGCCGATCGAAGCCGAGGCAGTTGGTTGATCTTCGAAGTTAGCAAAGTTATCGCGCCAATCTTCACCTAGCTCTTTGGCCAAAACTTTATGAACTACGCGAGTTGGAAGTGGTGGAGCTGATTCTTGTAACTTAGTTAGCGTCTCGCGATATGGCTTGGCAATTTCTTCAGGAAGAGCAGCTTCGAAAACTGAAAGCGCTTGGCCGAATTTCATCGCGCCACCTTTAAGTTCACCTAAAACTTTAAATACTTGTTCAGCAGTTTTCTCTTGGATCTCACTAAAGACCATACTGCCTGATTGTCCAACTAATTGGCGACCAAAACCGAGTGCACTACGACCGGCAATTCCAACCGGAATAGAAATCATCTTGGCGGTACGCGCCGTAGTTGATTTCGGAATTTCAGTTTCGAAGTTGCTCACTGGGTAATTCTGGCGAGTAATTCAGAATCTCGCACATTGAAATCACCAATTGCACCCGCAGGCAGGGTTGATTGCATATGCGATGTGTTGGGGATTACATGGCCGTGCAGTATCAACCAAGATTTGGGTACCGATTAATTCACTAAAGCCAGTATCTAGAAAGTTCAGAACTGATTGAGCAATCGTGCCGGCAATTTGGGCAGTAGCTGCGGTATTTAACTGTTGGGTTGGGGCAAACGAGCGAGCTTGATTGATTTGATTTAGAAGTGGCGATTGTTCAAGTTGGCTTAGTTCGATACATCTATTGCAAGGGGTTTTGCCCGGAATCACTAGCGGCCCGATGCGCGTTGTTGCTGCATCGAGTGCGCTAATAAATAAGTGTGGCAAGTTAGAACTCAGCAAAGCACTGATTTTGGCTGGGTCTGGTGCACCAAAGATGATTGTTAAATAACTTTTAATCTCAGCGTTCTTGGAAATAGGAAAGAGCGAAAAGTTACGAGCGATTTCACAAATGCGATTATTTAGATTCATGCCCATGTCATTGATTGTAAAAACACCAGTCCCTAGGTCTCGGGCAGTGATGTCTCGTTGCAGATTACTTAGCGCGAGCGTTGTTTGAGAAACTCCGCTAGCTAACAAGATTGTTAAGAGTGAAGTTGCTAATCGATCATCACCGCAAATATCGATGGCTACATTTTGTCTCTGACTTAAGGTGGTAACGCCAGCATCTATGATTCCAGATTGCCAAGTGATCTGACCTAGCTCTGGTGCGATGCGTTCTTGCAATTGCAGGTATGCGACATCTTGGCTCTGGTCCTGTGAAAATGTCTTTCGATTAGTTTTTTCGGAATGAAAGCGATCGGCCAAGACGACGGGCTTGGCAATTTGGTCGATCAAGTTGGCGGCAACTAACTCATCGCAGATTTTGTTGACTACTTCAAA
>CAJAFH010000088.1 GCA_903939005.1 uncultured Actinomycetes bacterium
AGACCGGATTAGAAACGACTGCGATCAGGTCACCTGATTGAGTCTCTATTGTGTATTCAACATGTTCGCCGTAGAAAACAACCTGAGAAACTTTACCTTCGGCAAATCCATCAGCAGTAACAGTTGATGCTGATTTCTCCACCTTGATTGACTCTGGACGAACCAGAAGCAGTGCAGATGTTGAGTTGATTGCATCTGCCGAAGCACCGACTTCAATCTCTTTGCCGTTTAACGTTACTTGAGCGCGGCCAGTGCTGGTGCTCTTTACACCCGAAACTTTAAGGAAGTTTGAACGGCCTACGAAGTCGGCAACGAATACTGACTTAGGGCGAAGATAAATCTCAGCAGGTGTACCAACTTGTTCAATTTTTGCATTGCGCATAACCACAATTCGATCAGAGATACTCATCGCTTCATCTTGATCGTGAGTTACGAAAATACTGGTAATTCCCAAACGTTGCTGAAGCTGGCGGATTTCAATACGCATCTGGGCACGAAGCTTGGCATCTAGATTGCTAAGAGGTTCATCAAATAAAAGGACTTTTGGCTTCATGACCATCGCACGTGCAAGAGCTACGCGTTGTTGTTGGCCACCCGATAGCTGGTTAGGGGCGCGATTAGCAAGCGTTTCTAAACTCATAATCGAAAGCACTTCAGCAACTTCGCGTTTGATTTGATCGTTAGGTGTCTTGTTCGTTTTTAAGCCGTAGGCCACATTTTCATAAACGCTCATATGTGGGAATAAGGCGTATGACTGAAAGACCATACCCATTGGGCGCTTATCTGGTGTTAAGCGGCTGACATCGTTTCCATCAAGCAAGATTTCACCGCTGGTAGGTGTTTCAAAGCCCGCAATCATGCGCAATGTAGTGGTTTTGCCACAACCTGATGGACCAAGCAGCGTTATGAATTCGCCAGGCTCGATTGTCAACGTGACATTATCGACCGCAGTAATGCTCTCGCCTTTTTGACCAAAATCTTTAGTGAGATTATTAAGTTGAAGACGACTTGAAGTTGATCCTGATGCTGTTGTCATTACGCCTTCTCCTTAGTTGCTACCTGTTGTTTGATTTCAAATACGAGTATTAACATTTTCATGTTAGGGGAGCCAATTGCACTTTTTCACTCTTATCACGAACTAAGAGGTTGATAACTCCCATAACTGTTAGAACTAAAACAATTAAAATGTTGCAGAAAGCAAATGATGCACCGTAGCGGCCGGCATCTACCTCAGAGAGAATTTTTGAAGTCAAAATTGGCGTATCAGGCGTTGTAATAAATATGATCGCCGATAACGTAGTCATCGAGCGGGCGAATGCGAACATTAAGCCCGTTAGAAGTGCACCCTTAATAAGTGGCAGAGTTATCTTTCGGAAAGTTCTAAAGCCTGATGCTCCAAGTGAAGAAGATGCCTCATCAATAGCAGGGTTAATTTGTTGAAGTGCGGCCACGCCCGATCGTTGACCAGCTGGGCTAGAGCGAATCACGTAGATCATGATGACTGCAGTTGCGCCACCAAAGATTGCACCACCACCTGCCAGTTGCGGCAGTATCGAAGTGTCGCCCCACTTAAGCACATGGTTAAAGGTGATTGCATAACCAATACCTAGAACTGTGCCAGGAACAGCAATGCCAAGCATTCCAAGTACATCTACTAACTCGCGTCCGCGTTTTAGCTTTCGCACGATCAGCCATGCAAGAATCATTCCCAATAAGCCGGCTAGTGG
>CAJAFH010000089.1 GCA_903939005.1 uncultured Actinomycetes bacterium
CGCCTGAAATTATTGAAGAGGGAATCAAGCGCCTAGCTTCTTAAGCTTTCTTGCTTGAGTAAATCTCGTACTGCCATGGTTTTAGCGTTAAGGTCAAAGTAGTTTTGAGCTTTGCTAAATTACCGGTGCTAAATAGATAATACGAGGCGCTTAATTTACTTAAATTCAAAGTTACTTTTTGGGTTTTATCCGTCACATTTATAACGGTTAGCACTTTATTAGACCCCAATGTGCGAGAGTATGCAATCACCGAATTATTATTTCCCAGCGTCGGCACTAACTTGGCAGTTGAGTTATTCCACAGCGAGGCATTCTTACTCTTTAAAGAAACTAACTTGGTATAAAAAGCCGTTGTTGAGTTAGCAACTGTTAAGCCCGGAATAAAGTCCTTTTCAAAGAAAGCTAACCGTTTTGTGTTGCCCACTTCTTGACCCGAATAAATAAGCGGCATTCCTGGATATGTGAAAGTTAAGGCAGCCATTGCAGAGACTGCATTGCCAAGTCGTTCAAACTCAGTACCACTCCAACTATTTTCATCGTGATTAGTAATAAAGTTCATTGGGAATGAACGTGTTGGATAGTTAAATACTTGATTTGCAGCTACAGCATCAAAGACGGTGCGATCTTTACTGCCATCGGCAATAGCTTTAACTAAATCTTTAAGTTCCCAGTTGTAGTTTGCAATGAAGGCATCATCGAGCAAACTGGTAGAACTTTGGTCTTCAGCCAGCATAAATAGTGGCTTTATCGCTTGTAGTTGGGTATTTGCCGCTTTCCAGAAATCCGTTGGCACGCCGGCGGCTACATCTGCGCGGAATCCATCAACATCGAAAGTTTTAACCCAATAAGCCATCGCTTCAATCATTGCTCTACGCATATCTTGGTTTTTGTAATTCAACCAAGCCACATCGAGCCAATCATTATTTGGCGGCACAATATTGCCACTGCCATCTGTGTGATACCAAGACTTATTAGCTGTCCAAGGGTTATCCCAACCAGAGTGATTAGCCACCCAGTCGAGAATCACTTTGAAGCCAAGAGCATGCGCTTTAGTAACTAAAGATTTAAAATCTGCTTCATTTCCAAACTCTGGGTTAATACCTTTGTAATTAGCAACGGCATATGGCGAGCCAAGTGAACCTTTACGATTTAGCTCTGAAATTGGATGGATTGGCATTAACCACAAAATCTTCACGCCCAATTTTTGTAATCTTGGTAAGTGAGCTTCGAAAGCTTTGAAAGTTCCAGCTTCGGTATATTGACGAATATTTACTTCATAGATAGTCGCGCTATTTGCCCAGGTAGGTAATACCGAATTGCTGTTGTAAGCAATTGCAGGCTGTAAGCCGAGAGCTGCTATCGAGAACATTGAAAGAAGAATAATCCGCAGCCGCTTAGAAGTCATACCGCAAGAGTAAGTCACAATCTGGCGATTTGTAAGGTGATTTCGGTAAGGTACGGGTATGTCAAAGAAGTTATTCGTACATGCTGGTTTTCACAAGACTGGCACAACTGCTTTGCAATCTGCATTCTTTGCAAATATTAATGAGTTAAATAAATTTGGAATTAGCTATCCGCAAGTTGGCGGAAAAGCTCAACACAAAGCCATTTATTCCTTAATGGGAAAGACTTGGGGTTGGGAAGACCGGGGCGGAGTAACAGCCACTGATAAGAAATGGAAAAGCCTCTTAAAGCAGGTGGGTAAAGCAAAGAAAACGGCTTTGATTAGCTCAGAATTTCTCTGTGAGTTAACCGAAGAACAAATTGCTAAGTTTAAGAAAGATCTAAACGTCGCCGATGCTCATATCTACTTCACGATTAGGCCACTA
>CAJAFH010000090.1 GCA_903939005.1 uncultured Actinomycetes bacterium
TACCAACAGTTAGTTCGAAACCTTCGCGCTTCATGATTTCAACCAGAACAGCTAGCTGAAGTTCGCCACGGCCTTGAACTTCCCAAGTATCTGGGCGATCAGTATTTAGAACGCGCAATGAAACGTTACCTACGAGCTCGGCATCAAGGCGGCCCTTAACCTGGCGCGCAGTAAGCAGCTTGCCGCTCTTGCCCGCTAGCGGTGAAGTATTGATACCAATAGTCATCGAAATAGATGGTTCATCAACGATGATCAAAGGCAATGCGTGTGGATTTTCATTATCAGCCAGCGTCTCGCCCAAGGTAATGGTGTCGATACCAGCAACGGCAATAATGTCGCCAGGGTGCGCTTCGAGGGTTGGTACGCGCTCTAGTGCTTCAGTAATAAGTAGCTCTGAAATCTTTACCCGCTCTTGAGTTCCATCTGTCTTAATCCATGTAACAGATTGACCCTTTTTGATTACACCTTCGCGGACGCGGCAAAGAGCTAAGCGGCCAAGGAATGGTGAAGAGTCAAGGTTTGTAACGTGTGCTTGTAGTGGCGCACCTTCGTGATATTCAGGTGCTGGAATTGCCGAGAAGATGGTGTCGAAGAGAACGTCAAGATTTGTTTCCTCTGGCATTCCGCCATCGGCTGGACGAGTCAATGATGCACGGCCTGCTTTTGCAGATGCGTAAACAACTGGAAATTCAATTTGCTCTTCGTTTGCACCAAGGTCAAGGAAGAGTTCGTACGCCTCGTCAACAACTTCAGCGATACGTGAATCGGGACGGTCAACTTTGTTAATCAACAAAATAACTGGCAGATTCTTTTCTAACGCTTTACGCAAAACGAAACGTGTTTGTGGCAGTGGACCTTCTGATGCATCCACCAACAAAATAACGCCGTCAACCATTTCGAGTCCGCGTTCAACTTCGCCGCCGAAATCTGCGTGGCCTGGAGTATCAATGATGTTAACAATTGTTGCGCCGCGCTTTACCGCTGTGTTCTTCGCAAGAATCGTGATGCCCTTTTCGCGTTCTAGATCCATTGAATCCATCATGCGATCTTGACCTTCGCCCTGCACCTTGTGCGCTGCGAATGCACCTGATTGCCACAACATGGCATCAACGAGAGTGGTCTTGCCATGATCTACGTGAGCGATGATCGCAACGTTACGCAGATCTTCGCGCTTCTTTACTGGCAGTCCTTTTAGGTGTTCTTGAATCTTGGCCACGAAAGCTACTTTCCTTAGGAAGCCAGCCCGATTTCAGGCCTTGCCTCTATCCAACGATTTGGTCCTGCAGAGGCCAATTCCCTCAGCCGCACGAGGCAAATCTTACCTTTTCCGCTGTATATGGACTAATCGTTGCGTATTTGTGAGTGTCTTAACGCAGATTAATTTATGAATTAAACATTAAAGCGGAATTCAACGACGTCTCCGTCGGCCATTACATATTCCTTGCCTTCCATACGTACTTTGCCTTTAGCTTTCGCTTCAGCCATGGATCCGGCTGCAATGAGATCTGCAAAGCCAACGATTTCGGCCTTAATAAATCCTTTTTGGAAATCGGTATGAATAACACCAGCGGCCATAGGTGCGGTGTCACCTTTATGAATTGTCCACGCGCGTGCTTCTTTAGGGCCAGCAGTTAAATAAGTCTGCAGTCCTAAAGTTGTAAACCCGACATGGGCTAAAGTCGCAAGACCTGGTTCTTTCAAACCAATTGATTGCAACAATTCGAGGGCATCTTCATCGCTTAGTTCAGCGA
>CAJAFH010000091.1 GCA_903939005.1 uncultured Actinomycetes bacterium
CCACTGCAAATGCAACACCAAAGCCCATCATCTTTATCGAGGTCACGCCGCTAGTAACGAAGGCTGCGAATACCACTGCTAGCAGCACTGCAGCTGCAGTAATAATTCGGGCTGATCGTTGCAAGCCTGTAGCAACTGACTCGATATTTGATTTGCCTAGCAAGTGCTCTTCGCGAATGCGTGAGAGTAAGAAGAGTTCATAGTCCATAGATAGCCCGAAGACCACTACAAAAATCAGAATGACAATTGAGGTATCTAGCGTGCCAGTTACCGTAAATGAACCAACTAGCCATTGCAGGTTGCCGTCTACGAAGATCCAAGTCATTACGCCCATAGTTGCTGCTAAAGACATGACGTTTAGAAGTACAGCCTTGATCGGCAAAATAATTGAACCAGTAAATACAAAGAGCAGAATCAAAACACTAATTGCAATCCAACCGAGAGCGAGTGGCAATGTTTCTGCAATTCCATCTTGAGTGTCTGTGTAATCAGCTGCTACTCCACCGATTAGCGTTCCGGCAGGAGCGGGCAAATCGCGCAGATTATGAATCAACTGCTGAGCTTCAGGTGATCGTGGCAACATTGATTCATATGCCGTGATTTGAATATCGTTGCCGATAGTTTGGGGCGCAGCCACGGTAACAATTCCGGAGACTTTCTTAACTTCTTCAATGTAACTTGAAATTTCATTCTCTTTACCAGCACCATCTAAAACAAGTATGTCAATGGTGGCAATATTGCTTTCAAAACGAGATTCTTGAATTGCGGTAGCAACTGCAGCTGGGTTGCTTGCTGGCAAAATTCTAGAGTCACCTTGCGAGAAGGCAATATTTTTGATTGGCGCAGCGAGTATTCCCAGAATTATTAGTGACAGCAGAACAACTGCAACCGGGCGCTTCATAACTAACCGAGCAGTTTGAGCCCATCGCCCCTCATCCTTATGCTCGATAGCTGATTTACGAACGACGCCTTTATTAACTTTCGTTCCGAGCATTGCCAGAATTGGTGGAAGACCGAACAAAGCTCCAGCAACTGCAATAGCTACGACCGATACACCGGCGTAGCCAAATGATTTAAGGAAAGGCAGCGGGAAAAAGGTGAGCGAAAAGAGAGTAACCAGAACTGTTAATCCAGAATAGAAAACCGTTTTACCGGCACTGGCCATGGTGTCAACAATTGAATCTTCAACGTTCTTGCCTCGATGTAGCTCTTCGCGGAAACGATTAACAATTAGTAGCGCGTAATCAATACCTAGGCCAAGCCCCATGCCAGTCGTTAAGTTGAGTGCGTAAACACTCACGCTTGTGACTAGTGAGATTAAGTAAAGGAGAAAGAAGGCACCCAGAATGGCAGATACGCCAACGAGTAGTGGCATTGCCGACGCCGCCATGGCCCCAAAGACCATAACCAACAAAATAAAAGTTAGTGGAATCGATATTGCCTCAGCTATTTTCAGGTCATCTGCAATCTTTTTATTAATCGCATTTCCGACTACTCCGACGCCGCCTGAATAAATAGTTAAGCCATCGCGCTTTCCATCAAAATTCTTTTGGAAGTAAGCGCCCATTTCTTGGCTCTCCGGTGTAAATGCTTCGCCACCACCGTAGACCAAAATATAAGCAGCCTTGCCATCAGAAGCAGCAAGTGTTTTTTCACCGCCGGTATTCCAATACGAGACAACTTTTGTTACACCTGGCGCTTTTGCCATTTCAGTTTCGAGCAATTGTGCTTTCGCGGCAACTGTTGGATCAGTAATTGGCAGATTACCAGAATCGACAACGACAACAATATTCGGGTCGGCGACATTTAGGTTTTCGTTTAAGTAGTTATAGACCTGATATGAGTCACTATTGGGGTTTGAGTAACCGCCTGAATCAAGGCGGCTAAAAATCATGGTGCCGACCGTGCCAGCTGTAAGCACGCTGACGATAAACAAAATGACCATTGCTTTACGGCGGCGAACAATGACGTGACCAAGTTTCTCAAACATATGCCAACTGTACCGAAAGGACTAGACTGCCTAATTATGAGTGAGCTATTTCCCAAGGTGACTTCAGATGAGATTGATCACGAGCAATCAATTGAAGATGCTAAACGCGATGCTGAAATCGCTGGCGATAAGCCGCCGCATCACGACGACTAATTAATTTTAAACTATTCAGACTTTGCAGCTGGTGGGGCTGGCGCTGGAGTTGGTGCGGCTGCCGGAACCGATGCGGTAGAACTTTTGGCTGAATCAGTCTTATAGAAACCTGAGCCCTTAAAAACTACCCCGACAGCCGAATAAACCTTCTTAACTTCGCCTTTGCATTCTGGGCATTCGGTTAATGAGTCTTCGGTAAATGATTGGAAAGTTTCGAATTCGTGGCTACACGCAGTGCAGGCATATTGATACGTTGGCATTCGATTCCTTTCCGGCTCTGGTTACCAAAAATTTAAGCCTGTTGGATAGGCGCAGTAGAGGGAAGTCTAAAGAAGTGGGACGATTGAGGCTAATCGGAGCGGGTCAGAAAGGGTAAATCATGAAGTTGAAGCAATTTTGTGGTGTTCTCGCAATAGTTATTCTGATGGCAATTCCAGTTGCTAGCGCAAATGAAGTTGTCACAACCGACCCGGCAAGTGGCTCGACAGTCTTGGTATCACCTAGCGCTGTAACAATTATTACAACAGTGCCGCTAATGGCCGATGGAAACAGCGTTGAAGTTACCGACCCTTCAGGTAA
>CAJAFH010000092.1 GCA_903939005.1 uncultured Actinomycetes bacterium
GTTGGTGAGATTAAATCAATCACTAGTGAACCAACTAGTTGACCGCCAACGCTAAAGAGTGTGAAAGTTAGTACACCTAAATGCTGCACGATGGTTGAAGTAAAGGCAATGTAAATAACGCCAATTATGCCGCCGGTATAAATCCACCATGGACCTGCTGGCAATGGCGCGAGTTCAGACCAATTTGCAATGACTGCAATAACTAAAAGAATCATCAAAAAGCTGGTGCCCATCATGAAATTTAGTAACGAAGTCGTGAAGCTCTGTTTGGAGTATTCGTTAATCTGACCGTTAAGCGCTCTTTGCACACCAACGATGGCACCTGCCAAAACCCCGAAAAATACTGCCCACATTGATAAATTCTTAGCATCAATGCGATCCCATACTGAGACTAAGACGGCCAATACTGTTAAGGCTGCTGCCGCAATTCGACGTCTGGAAATTAATTTCTTACCACCGCCGGTTAAACCAATTCGATCTACATATAAGGACATAGCAGTTTGGCCAGCAATGGATGCAACTGAATAGATTGCCACACCAATGATTGGTACTACTTGGGTTTGAAATGCGACAAAAGTTCCGCCAAGAGCACCTGCAAATAAGCGCCAACGCGGAATCTCTTTGGCTTTAACTGCCACGCGCAGATTAGTGATTCCTTCTTTTATGCCTTTATGAAAAAGTGAAATAACGGCAATGATTAAAAGTCCTGAGCCAAAGGAAACTAGTGCAGCCTCAAGTCCATTATTTAATCGATAGGAAAGTTCGCCGTTTGCGCGCGCCTGAAGCGCGATCATTAATCCAGAAAGTGCTGCTAATAAGTCAAGACGCATTACTTATTAATGCCGTGGAACTCACGCTTATCAGCGATCCAATCCATTAGTGCAAAGAGAACACCTGAAGCTACGAACGTTAAGTGAATTACGATACGCCACTTAGTGCCACCACCAACATGATCTTGGTTAGCAAGTTCAATAAAATCTTTTAATAGTTCGATCACTGAAATTGCAACGAGTGAACCAATTAACTTGATTTTCAGACCAGAGAAATCAATGGTTCCCATCCAATGTGGACGGTCCTTTGATTCAGCAGCGACATCAATACGTGAAACAAAGTTTTCATACCCAGCAAAGATCACCATCAGAATCAAATTTGCGAGCAGCGTTAAGTCAAGAAGTGCTAGAAGTTCTAAGGTGAATGTCTGGGCAGTTGCTTCGCCGATGTGTTGAGTTATGTGATAGAACTCAACAATAAAACGCCAGCAAAGCAGAACTAGCGCGCCTACGAGGCCTAGGTAAAGCGGAGCCAATAAGAAGCGCGCACGGAATAAGATTATTTCGATGGCATTAGTTAATTTATCCATGCCTTAAGTTTAACCCTCAAGCAGCAATGTAGCGGCTAACCATTCTTCTTCGCGGCGAGATTTCTCTAAATTCAAGTCGGCTAACTCGCCAGTTATGGCAGCCAACCGCTCAGCATCGAATTCACAAAGTTCTTGTTCTACTAGTAATGCGGCAATCTTTTCCTCAATTTTTGCTATCTGGCGGTCGATGCGTGCTAAATCTTTCTTAGCCTGACGCTGTTCGGCAGCTGAAGATGTTGATTTATTCTCTTTTTTAGTTGTATTACCTGAAATAGCCTTCTCGCGTAACTCCAAATATTGATCTACTCCACGCGGCAAATCAAGCAACTTCTTATCACCAAGCAAACCAACAAAGCGATCGCAAACTCGCTCTAGGAAATACCTATCGTGCGAAATAATTAGCAGGGTGCCGGCATAGCTATCTAGTAAATCTTCTAACTCAGTCAAGATTTCGATATCAAAATCATTTGTTGGCTCATCAAGCATCAAAACGTTAGGGCTCTCCATCAGCAACCTAGTTAGTTGCAGGCGTCGTTTCTCACCACCAGATAAATCACCAACTGGGGTCCATTGTGAATCGCGGTCAAAACCTAACCGCTCACAAAGTTGTGATGCTGAAAGAGTGCGGCCTTTACCGAGTTCAATGTGGGAGGCAACCTTTTCTACCGCTTCCAGCACACGCCAAGTTGGGTCTAGCTCAGTTAAGTGCTGGGTTAAGAAAGCTGCCTTAACAGTCACGCCAGTAACTAATTTTCCAGCACTTGGTTGAATTTCACCGGCCAGCGTGCGCATTAAAGTGGTTTTGCCGGCGCCATTAATACCAACAATGCCGATGCGATCGCCCGGGCCAACATTCCAATAGAGATCATCAATTAATTCTTTATCGCCTGCACGAACTTGCAGATGATGCGCCTCGTAAACAGTATTTCCTAATCGGTTCTGGGCAAACTTTAATAACTCGGTGGAATCACGTGGAGCTGGTTCAGCAGAAATTAGTTCATTTGCGGCATCAACTCGGAACTTGGGCTTAACTGTTTGAGCCGGTGCACCGCGTCGCAACCAAGCCAGTTCTTTGCGAATCAGCATGTTGCGGCGTTGATCAAGTACTGCAGCTTGGCGAGAACGCTCGGCCTTGGCTAATACGAATGCGGAATATCCGCCGTCATACTCTTCGACTTTGCCACCGACAACTTCCCAGGTGCGATCTGTTACTTCATCTAGAAACCAACGATCGTGCGTTACAACGGTTACGGCAATATTTTTACGATTCTTCAAATGGCTTGCTAGCCATGCCACACCTTCGACATCTAAGTGGTTAGTTGGCTCATCAAGCAGAATTAAATCAAGATCATCAATTAATAATTTAGCTAAGCCAACTCGACGTCGCTCGCCACCTGAAAGCGAGAGAAATGTGCGTTCGAATAGATGATCATCAAAGCCACCGAATAACCCAGTGAATACTTCGCGAACACCAGCGTCGCTAGCCCATTCATGTTTTGCTTTATCGCCCAACACAACATCTCGAACAGTTGCAGCTTTGTCAGCGACATCGACTTGATTGAGCATTCCTAGTTTGACTGAATTGTTCTTAGTTACTCGTCCAGAATCTGGTTGCTCAATTCCTGCAATTATATTCATTAAAGTGCTCTTGCCGGCACCATTTCGACCAACAATTCCGATGCGTTCGCCTTCAGCAACACCGAGAGATACGCCAACTAGTAATTGCTTGATATCAAAGGCTTTGTTTACGCTTTCGACGTTAACAAGATTGCGTGCCATAGGGGGAAAGCGTACCTTTACGGCATGAAGGTTACTGACCGAGAATATGCATTGGCACTAGATGCCGCAGACCCGCTACGCCACTTCAAAGAGCGTTATGTGATTACCGACCCAGATATGTGTTATTTGGATGGAAATTCGTTGGGCCGTTTGCCACATGACACTGTCGTGGCAGTAAATGATTTTCTGACTAAAGAATGGGGGCCCGAAGTAGTAAATGGCTGGGGCCATTGGGTTGATGAGGCTCAGCCAACTGGCGATCTCATTGGTCGCGCGACTTTAGGTGCTGCTGCTGGTCAGGTGCTTGCTTGCGATACGACTTCGGTTAATTTCTATCAGCTTTGCTTAGCTGCTATTCATGCCCGTCCTGGTCGTAAAACAATTATTACTGATGCGGCTAATTTCCCAACCGATCGCTATATTCTCGATGGTATTGCAAAGCAATTTGGTTTGAACTTAGTGATTATCGATAACGAAGATCCTAAAATTGCCGAGAATGAATTAATCACCGTTGATATTTTAAAACCATATCTATCTGATGATGTAGCACTAGTAACGTTAGAAGTAATTCAATATCGATCTGGTGCGCGCAACGACATTAAATCTTTAACGGATTTAGTTCGTAGCTTTGGGGCATTTTTACTTTGGGATGCTAGCCACGCAGTTGGTGCAATTGAAATGAACTTCGATGCTAACGGCGTTGATATTGCCGTAGGTTGCACATATAAATACGGCAACTCCGGCCCAGGAGCACCAGCTTGGTTATATGTAAACAAACGCGTGCAAGCTGAACTGCAAGTTCCGATTCAAGGTTGGTTTTCACAAGCTGATCAATTTGGCATGGGACCAGTATTTGAACGCGCCGAAGGTATTCGTGGATTTCAAATTGCCAGTCCATCTTTAATCGGATTACGCTGCATTAAGAGTGCGTTCTCAATTATTGAAGAAGCTGGCATAACTGAGATTTCACATAAGTGCGCAACCGGAACTCAAATGATGATCGAGCTATACGATGCTTGGTTGGCTGACCTTGGCTTCACGCTGCTGACTTCGCGAGATGCCAATCAGCGTGGTGGCCACATTTCAATCGGGCACCCAGATGCTGCTCGTATCTGTGTTGCTCTTCGCCAGTTCGCTAACGTGATTCCGGACTATCGCACCCCGGATTCGATTCGGTTAGCTATCTCGCCATTACCCACCTCTTATGTGGAAATTTGGGATGGTTTTCAGCGTATTCGCGATCTAGTAACTACCCGCCAATATGAAAAGATCGAAAAATCAGATTCGAGAGTTACATGAGTAATGATCAAGTAGATCCAGCACTTACTTACACTTCTTATTTAGCAGTAGATGAGCTACTTGCTCTGCAAAGACCACTCTCAGATGGGCCCGAACACGATGAGATGCTTTTTATCATCATCCATCAGAGTTACGAACTCTGGTTTAAGCAATTAATTCATGAATTCTTAGCCGCACAAGCCTCTCTTGAGGCCGGCGATACTCATCGCTCGCTTGCACTACTAGGTCGTATTCGCACCATCATGAAAGTTTGTGTTGCTCAGATTGATATTCTTGAAACAATGACACCGCTGCAATTTAATAGTTTCCGTTCTTACCTTTCTTCGTCTAGCGGTTTCCAATCTGCGCAATTTAGAAAAGTCGAAGCAATTCTTGGCCGTCGTGATAGCGCAATGGCCGGGCATCTACCAACAAATGTGCAAAGTGATATTTCAGAAATTGCTAGCCGCAATTCAGTTTGGGATTCATTACTGGTTTATATCTCAAAGCGCGGCCATGTAATCCCAGCTGATGTTTTGGCTCGCGATAAATCAATTGCCTACGTGGCTAACCCGGCTGTGCAAGATGTTTTACTTGAGGTGCATCGCAATGATCCCGAAAGTGCAGCTGTTTGCGAACGCTTGCTAGATATCGACGAAGGGCTTCAAGAGTGGCGCTACCGCCATGTGAAAATGGTGGAACGCACGATTGGTGCAAAAATGGGCACTGGTGGTTCAGCCGGTGTTAAATACTTAGCCAGCACTTTATTCAATCCGGTATTTGTAGATCTCTGGGAGATCCGTTCTCGCTTTTAGTTAGGCAACCCAGCTAAAACAATTTCGGATAACTCTTTACGCTGACGCGGTGCGTTCTCGCGCTCAAGTAGAACGCCTTCGAGTTGTTCGGCCGGGCCCTGTGTACCAATGGCAATAACAACAATTGGTGCGATTTGGGTTGGTAATTCAAAAGTTTGCGCTGCTTTCTCCGCATCAAAACCAGCCATTTGGTGGGCTACTTGGTCACGACTGTGAGCTTCAAAAGTCAGTTGGCTAACAGCTAATCCAGCATCAAAGCCTGAAATTGGTCGGGGAGTCCCATCTTCATTCTGATTAACAATTGAAACCAAAACTAAAGCTGATGCACGGTTGGCCCAACTTTGGTTAAACGGTACTAATGTGGAAAGTATTGAATCAAATACTTCATCGCCACGTACGCCTACATGAAAACGCCAAGGTTGAAAATTATTGGCAGAAGGTGCCCAACGTGCCGCTTCCAGGATTGCAACTAGTGCCTCATTGGAAATAGTGGCCGTAGCATCAAATGATCTTGGGCTACGTCGATTACTTAGTACTGGATGAATTGGAGTTGAAGTAGTTGCGCTCATTTGTAGAATTGTAGATTACTAGAGCGAAAAGCGCTCCTTGAAAATATTTTTAGCGCCTATTTGTGCATCTGATAGTAAATGATTGCAAAAATTGAAAACAGTGCTGCACCAGCAAAGATCAAGTACTTAATCCAGGTTGGGATACCAACTTTATCGGCAGCGGTTTGCGCCATACTCTTAGTTTTATTCATTGCTCTACTGGCCCACGCAAACTCACTTGCTAAAATTCCAAGACCGGCAAGTAAAATCAATACACCGGGGCCAGGTGCAACCAAAGCTATTGCGCCTAATACTGTAATTGTTCCACCCAGAACGCCAATAAAAATGCGCCAGGCTAAGTTGCCGGCTTTACTACGTTTGATGAATGATCTTAAATTCATAGCGGTTCTTTCTGAGTATTAACAACACGTCTTAAGGTGCCGTATGCAGCAGATGCTATCTCATCGCGGCGATGTCGATAACTATCGGAAGCCCCACTAATTAAATGCTCGTAACGAACTTCACCATTGATTAACTTGCGCATGGTTTGCGGGTCGGTCTCATCGCCAAAATGAGGTGGGTCAACTTTCACAATTTGAACCACTATGTGCGGATTAAATTTGCGATAGACCAGGGCTAATTGACGATAGACGGCATTTGCCAATTGGCGAAAGCTGACCAGGCCAAAATCACGTGCTTTTAAGCGCATTCTGGCGATAAATGCAGGCTGCGCACCATGTTTAACGGTGGCCATTTCATAGAGAATCTGAGCTGCTTCTTTAGCACCGTTTGCCTCAGGTAACTTCTTGCACATGCGGTGTAATCGCGCTCGCTCTTCAGGATCTTGCAATAGCTTTACGGTTTCGGTGATGTTTGTTAAATCAGCCTGATCGGCTCGCAGTGCATAACCTAAATCGTGGCACCACTGAGCGCGGGCTTCTTGATCATCAGTACCGCGAATATTTGAGACAAAAACTGTTGGCACCAAGGCAGGTAATAGTTCGTGCACGCCGTTGTAGCCAGTGGCGCAAATAGCTGCATCAAATGCATGCAGAACTTTAGCTAATGGGAAGTAGCGAACTTGCTTAATTTCTAATCCTTCTGGAACTAGTGAAATTCCATTAGCATCAATTGGCTTTTTGGTTAGGACAACTTGTAAATCTTTCCAGCCAATTAAACCTTTGAGTGCGGCAGTCATTTTCTCATTGACATCACTGTCGCCGGTGCCTAGTTGCACAAGGACGGCTGGCCGATTTAAATCAATGCCTAACGCAATGCGTGCTTCATCACGATCAAGTGCGGTGGACTCTTGGTATAACGAAACAGCTGAAGTCACAACGGCATCTTTACGATTCTTAGTTGGACCATGATCATAAACTCGGGCAAAATCACCAGGTTCAATAATTACATCCATCATCATTGATTGCAGACCTAGCGCTAAACCTTGTGGTTTCTTCTGCCACAGACCACGGCGAACCCAAACTAGCGCTAAATCATTCTTCTTTAACTTTGCACCAATCACGCCTGGATATGGAACTACGCCATCAAAAGATAAAACCTGAGCATCGGTTTCTTCAATTAGGGCAAGCAAGCGATCGCGCAAATAAGCATCCCAAAGTTTGCGCGGCATCCAGCCGCGATCACGACCTGGAATATATTCACAACGAACGCCAACAAAATTAGGCACTTCGGCAACGCCGCCGGCCATTGAAACAATGATTGGGTTAGCGATCTCTTTTAGTTCAAGAGCAATTGCGCTGGCACGAGCAAGATGACCCATTCCGACCCCATTGCTGGTAGCCAGAATAATTGTGGGTTTTTCCGCTTGCGGACTCATAGATGCAGAGTTTATCGCGTAAAAATAGATCAGGGGCACACCCTTATCGGATGCGCCCCTGATCTTTAATCAGTTATTGGTTGTTAAGAAACTTTCTTAACACGACCATCAAGTGCTGGCAGTTGAGTGACCTTTCCAGCAGCTAGATCAGCCTTGAGTGCATCTACGAATACATCAAGTAGTGAACCCATAACCTTGGCTTTTGCTGGTGAGAATACATTGAGGTATCCGTCACCACCGTAAATAATAAAGTCAAGAGTTGTCAGGGTGTAAACGGTTTGATCCTTCGCAATTGCAGTTCCATCGTTCTTAGTTACCGAAACAATGCGACTTCCGACTGCCTTAGTTGGATCAAAGGTGAACTTGAAGCCAGAAATTTGTGGGAATCGACCATCACCAGGATAGTTTCCGCCAACACCATTTTCTAGCGCTTTCCATAGATTTTCACCAGTAACGACTGTTGTTGCAACTTGGTTACCGAATGGGTAAACAGTAAGTGCATCACCAAGTGTTACATCCAGTGGGCCAGTACCGGTACGAACCAACTTGGTATCAACCGGTGTGTAGGTCTTAGCTGGGAAAGTATCGCGAATACCGCCACCGTTAGTTAACGCAAAGTCTGTCTTGTACTTTGCGCGAAGTAGGTCAGCAATGTAAATACCCATTGGGTTTTCACCAGAACGTTCAACTGCTGGAGTTCCACCACGTGGGAATATTCCAGCAACAGCACCTATCTTCGTATCTAGCTTGCCAGTCATTTGGTCTTTGTACTTTTTGACTAGCGCAGCTGTAGGAGCATCAGGTACAACTGTTGCTACGGCTGCCTTTTTAATGGTTTCAATTGATGAACCAAGTACTCTGTTTGAACTTGTGTTTACACAGATCTGAGATCTGGTGTATTCAACACCTGCGTTCAGTGTTTGGCCAACCAAAATTCCGGTAGTTGACTTCTCGACTGGAACTACGGTGGCGAAAGTCTGGTGACTGTGTCCGCCATAAATAGCAGCAGCGCCCTTGATTTCAGTAGCCATCTCATTGAGTACACCAACCGAAACTCCGCCAACGCTTTCTGACCAGCCTTGGTGAATGACTGCAACTACTAAGTCTGCGCCAGCTTTCTTGGCCGCCTTAATTGCTGCATTGATTCCATCAACACCAGCTTGAATTTCAATAGTGCGCTTAACGCCCGCTGCATCGGTGTAATCCAAGTTACCTGGGAATACTTGTTCGATTGTGGTTTCAGTGTTTGAGCCAACGATGCCGATCTTTACGTCACCGCGCTCGATGATGGTGAAGCTCTTGGCAGCCTTTGTGCCTGACTTAAGAGCAGCCAGGGATGAGTCGCCGTAGTTTGATGAGACCCACTGGAAATCAGATGCGCCAATAACTTTTTGCACGTGTGCCAAGTTACGATCGTGTTCGTGATTTCCGAAAGTTGATGCATCGAACTTCATTAAGTTCATTGATTCAATTGTTGGCATTTCTTCAAACTCAGTTGAAATAGGTGGCGCTGCACCAATGTTGTCACCTGATGAAAGCGTGACAGTAGCCGCTGCATTCTTGCGATCGTTTGCGAAAGCCGATGCTAAAACTGCAGCACCGATGTTTGTCGCACTCACTTCAATAGCACCGTGCAAGTCGCTGAGTTGCAGAACTTGAACTGATTTGATGTTCGAAGGTGATACAACAGTTGCGAGCTCTTCTGCGGTGTAAGACATTCTTGATTTAGCGGCTACTGAGAATCCGTATGCATTTACTGCTTGCACAACTGGAGTTCCGCCAGGTTGGCCGACAACAACTGGCATGGTTACATATGAACGACCATTTGCCGGAATCATTACTGGACATGAACCAGAGCCGGCTGAAACTACATAGTGTGTAATCGCTGGAGTTGCCTCTGTTGGCGTCCACTTAACCATGATGCCGTTTTTCCATAAATACGATGTGACATTTGTCGGTGCAGAAGGCTTCGCGTAAACAACGTTTGCCTGTGCGATTGGAGTAACCATAGTTACCAATAAAGTGGCGGCAACGGCGAATACGCCGAAGCTCAGTTTTTTGCGGGTTTTAAGGGTTGTATTCATATCGCGATCTTATATAAATCACGTTAATTTCTTGAAAACACGCGATAAACCACGCATGAACTAGCTGCCCCGTTGCTTAAAAGTTATAAACGGCTAAACTTCCCAAGTAACAAAATTTGTTGGGAGTAAGGCGCTAGGGGCTTCGGGATCGTCTTGAAGTCGAAAGCGCAAAAAATGAAAACCACTGCGAATCATCCGCAAACGTTTAGATCAGTTCCTGCAACATCAACGCCAGTCTCCAAAACTCGAGTCGCCGCTCTGTTAGACCAAGAATGGGCTCGTTTTAAAGAGGGAACCGGCAAATCCGAAATTGAAAATGCCGTCGCCAAAGAGACCATGCCAATGGGCGTGCCATCTAGCTTCCAGCACTGGGACCCATACCCAATCTCCATAACCTCGGCACAAGGCGCGTACATGACCGATGTCGATGGTCGCAAATTACTCGACATGTCGATGGGCTTCGGCGCAATGTTCGCGGGTCACTTGAACCCAGCCGTAGTTGAAGAAATTAAAAATTCACTTTCCGAAGGAATGCTATTTGTAACTCCTTCACCAATTTCACGCGATGCTGCTGAGCGAATCTGTAAGCGCTTTGCCATTGATCAAGTTCGTTTTGCAAACTCAGGCACTGAAGCAACTATGTACGCGGTTCGCTTAGCTCGCGCCTTTGCTGGTAAGAGTGGTGTGGTAAAACTCGAGGGCGGTTATCACGGTTCATTTGATCCATTAATGGTTTCCTGTAAGCCAAGTTTGTCGCAAGTTGGAGATGCAAATGATCCAACTCCGGTGCCAAATGTTGGAACTGTCCCTGGCGATGTTTACGTGGTGCCTTTTAATAACATCGAATCACTTGAGCGAGTATTTCAAGCCCATGCTGACGATATTGCATGCTTTATTCTCGAGCCAGTTCTCGAAAATATTGCGATCGTATTGCCAGATGCTGGCTATCTTGAATCTGTCCGCCAATTATGCGATCAGTACGACATCATCTTGATCTTTGATGAAGTTAAAACTGGTTTAACTGCTGGCAATCAAGGTGCTGCGCAACGTTTAGGTGTGCAACCAGACTTAATTACGCTCGCTAAATCTATTGGTGGTGGCGTTCCAGTTGCTGCTTTCGGTGGAAAAGATAAATACATGCAAGCTGTTGCCGATGGTCGACTCGGTCATTTCGGTACATTTAACGGAAACCCACTTGCAATGGCAGGTATTCGCGCAATAGATAAAATTTGCACCCCCGAAGCTTTAGAAAAAGCTGAAGCACTAAATAAACAAGCACTAGTGCGGATCAATGAAATTATTGATGAATACAACTTGCCTGCACACACCGTTGGTTTTGGCGTAAAGGGCTGTATTACTTGGTCTACAACACCGGTACGTAACTATCGTGATTACAAAGCAACTGATTTCCAAGTAGCTGAACTTTCTTGGTTATGGTCGCTTAACCGCGGAATCATCACGCCTCCGGGACTTGATGAGCAATGGTTAATTTCTTTGGCACATGGCCAAACCGAAATTGATCTTTTAGTTGAAGATTTTAGATCTTTAGCTAAAGCGCTGCGCGACTAAATTTTTCCGCGCACAAACTTTTTGAAGTTACGAAGGCCATTGGTCTTGCCATAATTCTTAAAGTAGAACGCTGCTCGCACAATTGGCGCCCAAGATCCGAATACCCGCTGGAAAACTTGTGCTCGCGCTAAGAGATCTCGCTCAGTACCCCAAAGACTGCCCGAACTATCTTTAGGGTGGATTGCAATTGTAATTGGCAAGAACATCGCAGTTCCGCCTTTATTTAGTAAGTCGGTAATAAAGATGTACTCATCACCGATGTAGTTACTTACGCCAGCACCAAACTTTTCATCAAAGTAAACATCTTTAGCTTTTATGCTCTCGACGCGCACAATCATTTCGTAGGTGGCAGCTTTCGCCGAATTGAACTTAGTTAACTGAACTTTCTTCTTCGAATAGCGCTTACGAAGTGCTCCAGTGGTATCAATTGCCTGGGCTAAAACAAGGTCGCATTCCGGATGAGCTTCTAGATAAGCAACAGCTGACTTGACTCCGCGATCTAAGAATACGATTTCGTCATCGGCAAATAGCAAGTACTTAGTTTCGGCGTTGCGAAGCACGGTATTTCTACTCTTAGCCACGCCAAGTTCAGGGGATTTAATTGAATCAAACTTAAAGTTGCTAGGTAGCGGTTCGGTTGAATTATGCGGATCTTGAATAGAGATAAAAACCTTATGAGGCACGCTTACACGCGGTGGTTCAATATTGTTTATGCGATCGGAAAGAGTTGAAAACCCAATAGTTAATAGTTCGTTACTCACTATGCGTACGAGCCCTTGCGAATCTCATCAGGCTTGTTGACATGCTAGACAGACCTGAATTCTGCAATCTCAGACCAAAGAAAAGAACTACGGTATTAGCTGGGCTGATTTCACCTTGATAGCTTAAATACAGAAGTAGACCGAGCAAAATAATCATTGCGACGCCGGAATACAAGATTCCTACCTCACCAGATTTAATTCGAGTTCTAAATTTGTCAGCTGGCGAGACTTTCTTTTTCAGCTTGCGAGCATTTGCAAAGTTGCGCTGTTCCTTGATTTGTTTAGCAAATATGCGACCGACTAGCTGAAGAACTATCAAAACAATTATCAGATCCACTAAACCAAATACTGGGTTAAAGTAGATAAAGAATAAAACAACTACACCTAGTTGAGTCAAAGTTGCCAGAATATTAGTCAATTCAATTGCGAGCGACCAACGCCAATTGTCTTGAAAATTAGTGACCTCGCTATCGCTGGCCTTGAATGCCTTTTCAAAAACTCTTAGTCGGTAAATGCGTTGAAAAAACTGACCTGCACGAGTTAGGCCGTAAAAAAGAAAAAAGAAGACCACAAAAAATATTAATTCCTGGTTGGAAAGTTCACCCTCGTGTAAAATTATTTCAGTAAAGAATTTTGCGACCAATAGCTCTGAAACTGAAATTGAAGCGGCTAGTAAAGAAAGACTAATTAGTATTAATCTCAATTTATTATTTGGAAATAGTTCGAGCAAGCTCTTGCGCAAGTTCCACAAGATAACTTTCATCGTTAATTTTCCTCTTCTGCAGCCTAGTTAGAGGGCAAATTTATCGTATGTGGCTAGTTATTACGCAGCTTGGCAGACGTTGTGATCGCCAATATATGGCCGACAGTTACGAATAGCGCAATAATCAAAGCAATTTGCAGTGAAATGGCAAAACTGCCAAAGATTGCGACATACATGGTGAATTCAACTGAATGGAAGATTCGGTGTGCGGGCAAGAAATTGAAAGCTTTACGGGCTAAACGAAGTAATCCTTTGCGAGGCAAGTTAACACCTTTGGCATCTTCTAGCTTTGGCAATCCAGAGAATGCACGTGCCACATGTACCGCATCGTTAAGTGCTTTATTAATAATTATTAGAACTGCAAGCAATGCACCTAGATACGGGTAAATGCTTGAAGTTATTGGTTGATTTGGCCAGTCTGCCAATCTCAGGCCGAAACAGATTGGAATCAAACTTTCGGCACCGTAGTGGCCCAACTTGTCGAGAAAAATTCCCATCGGCGACTTAGTGTCGCGCCATCTAGCGACTTCGCCATCACAGCAATCAATCAACATTTGTTTATGACTCAAAAGTAAAGCAAGCGCAATTCCAATCCAACCTTGAATCAATAAAGCTGGGCCGATTGAAGCGCCTACCAAAATCATTAGCCAAGTAACGCCATTAGCGGTAATTGGCGTACGTAGAAATATTCGAGTTAGATACGGCGAAATTTTACGTAAGTAGAGATCAGCGATCCAGTGTTCGGCATTTGATCGGCCAGTGACTGAGGGTGGTTGCGAAACTTCACGAATTTGCGCAATGGTTGGACGTGCTGGACGAGCTTGCATTTAATTACCCCGCGCTTTATGTCCGGCTACCCACTGGATAGATGAAATTACAAAGAAGAGCAGACCAAAATACCAAACTAGCGGAACGATGGACCAACCGAGTACTAAGAATATTCCAAGGAGTGTGACTCGGCCCAGGATAAATCCACCAGCGATGGCTAACCACTTTGGTTTATGTTCGTTCTGTAGTGCGCGATACATATTGTCATAATGACCAAAAAGAATTGCAAATAGCAATAAGAAGGCAGCTGGTCTATTTAGATCTGTTGCCACAACTGCCCAGATAAAGATGCCGCCTTCAAGAGCGCGCAAGATTGAAGGCTCTAGCCAATCAAAACGATTAGTGGAATTTTTCTTCTTAAAGAAATCTAATTGATCATCAATTAAGTTCTTATTAACGCGCAACTTTGGCCAAGTTCGAGATTTAAGCACTCGTGCACGAAATACCAAAAGAATCGAGATAACCGCCAAAATTGGCATTATTGTGAAGGTAAAACCAGCTCCACCGATTA
>CAJAFH010000093.1 GCA_903939005.1 uncultured Actinomycetes bacterium
CAAAACTTCGCGGCCGTAATCAAGATCAAAGAAAGTCTCTTTAACAACCTGCCAACCAGGGGAGGTAATAATTAAGGTATACAAGGCGCCTAGGACTAAAACACTAGATATGCCGGCAATCGTGAATTGCTTACGAGAAATTTGGCGCCGCGCATTCCGACGCTCAAGTTCACGAGAGCTTGGCGACCATGCTTGCTGGTCTGGACCGTTCAACATGGTCGCCAAACTACTCGTAAATTGACTGAACTTATTGCTTTAGAACTGCTGCGCCTGTCTCAGTTGCAAGCCACTTTTCAGTGATTGCAGCGAGGGTTCCGTCAGCTGTAATCGCATCTACTGCTGCACTTACGCAAGCAGTCAATGCGCTGTCCTTTGAGAGCAATAGACCGAATTGGTCACCAGATCCGGTTGAAGGAAGCTGACCAACAATGATGCCCTTATCGATCTCAACACCTGAAAGATAGAACGCTGTTGGTAGATCTACTACCAAGCCATCGATCTGACCATTCTTTAGTGCAGATACACCAGCGGCATTATCGTTAAATACCTGTGGCTTAATGCCGATCTGAGTTTCAATCGCATCAAGTGAAGTTGTTCCAACTGCAGCGCCAAGCTTTGCATTCTTTAGGTCTGCGATCGAAGTCTTTCCGGCGATCTTGCTGCCTTCGTAAGAAACGATTGCTTGTGGTGCGGTGTAGTAAGGCGATGAGAAATCAACAACTTCTTGACGTTCTGCAGTGATTGAGAATTGCTGCAAGTTAAAGTCAAAGTTCTTTACACCAGGTGCGACTGCGCCATCAAATGTGGTGCGAACCCAAGTTACTTCGTCATTGCTAAAACCAAGTTGCTTGGCAACTGCATATGCGACCGCACCTTCGAAACCAGTTCCGGTTTCTGGGGCATCATCAAGAATCCATGGATAGTAAGCAGGCTCACCAGTTGCAATTGTTAACGTGCCAGATGCAACGGTGGCTAAATCAGCTTTTGCGCATGATGCTGATGCTGCGCTATCTGATGTTTCTGCTTTTGAACATCCGGTAATCGCGAGCGCGCTCGCAACTACAAGTGCTAGAAATAAACTGGTCTGCTTCTTCACGTTTGCTCCATTTCGTGGGGTGGAATACTTGTGCGAATACGTGGCAAAGCGTAATCAGCCTTCAGTAACGGTGTCTAGTTGCGAATAGCAGGCAGTCGCAGGCTGGTTGCGGCTGGGTTAGGCTCAGCGCATGACTTCAGTGACACCATTTCTCTGGTTCGATAAAGATGCACTGCCGGCTGCCGAGTTTTATACCTCGCTGATTCCAAACTCTGAGATTAAAGATGTAAATCGCAGCCCAGTTAGTGGCGATGTTTTCTCGCTAACTTTTACGCTGGCCGGGCGCGAATTCTTCGCGCTAAATGGCGGACCACATTATGAATTCACGCCAGCTATTTCACTTTTTGTGGAGTGCGCCGATCAAGCCGAAGTAGATAAGTACTGGGATGCACTCACTGCCGATGGTGGCGAAGAAAGTCGCTGCGGTTGGTTAAAAGATAAGTGGGGGTTGTCATGGCAGATAGTGCCGAAACGATTGGGCGAAGTTCTCTCAAACCCGGATCCAGTTAAAGCAAAAGCTGCGATGGATGCTATGTTGCAAATGAATAAGATTAGTATTGCCGAACTAGATGCTGCGGTGGGGGAGTAAATAAATGAAAGCTATTCAGATTACCAAGTTCGGTGGCCCAGAGGTTATGGAGTACTTGGATTTAGCTGACCCAATTATTAAAGGCAGCGAAGAGTTAATTACAGTTACTGCAATCGGAATTAATTACGCCGATACCCATCAAACTGAAAATAGTTATCTTTCAAAACAAGAGTTGCCGTTAGTTCCAGGCATTGAAGTTGTTGGAACAACCTCCGATGGTCGCCGAGTATTGGCACCAGTAGGCGCTGGGGGATATTCCCAATTAGCGGCCGTGCATCCACGTGCCATGATTGAAGTTCCAACTGGCGTTTCTGATCAACAAGCACTTTGCATGTTGGTACAAGGCAGCACTGCTTGGCATATTTTAAAAACTGTTGGTCATGTTAAAGCGGGCGAGACCGTAGTTGTTCATGCCGCAGCCGGTGGCGTGGGCACTATTGCAGTTCAACTAGCCAAACTTTGGGGCGCGAAAGTAATTGCAGTTACTTCATCCTCAGAAAAAGCAGCCCTGGCTAAAAAACTTGGCGCCGATGTAACAATCGATGCCAACGTCGAAGATTTAGCTGCGGCAATGTTGGCAGCCAATGACGGCAAGCCAGTTGATTTGATTCTCGAGATGGTGGGCGGAAAAACTTTCGATGCTAGCTTGGCTGTATTGGCACCTTTTGGTCGACTGATTACTTACGGCATGGCTTCGCGCATACCACCTACTTCAATTAACCCTGCGGTATTAATGGGCGGCAGTAAAACGATCACAGGTTTCTGGCTCTCACATTGCTTCGGCAAAAAAGAGATGATGAATGATGTAATCAACGAGCTATTCCAATTAGTAATTGCCGGAAAATTGCACCCAGTAATCGGTGCCACCTTCCCGCTTTCTAAAGCAGCCGATGCTCACCGAGCAATGCTTGCTCGCCAAACCACGGGTAAGATTGCGCTAGATCCAGCGCTATAAATAAGGTGTAACAGCATCATTTTTCGATTTACCGTTTGAGCCTGTACGCTCAGGGACTGATCAACGCCCCCCTAGCTCAGTCGGTAGAGCGTTTCCATGGTAAGGAAAAGGTCACCGGTTCGATTCCGGTGGGGGGCTCGAAAGTGTTTTACCGTTCACATATCCCTGGCGGGATAGCTCAGCTTGGTAGAGCAAGCGGCTCATAATCGCTGTGTCGTGGGTTCAAATCCCGCTCCCGCTACTAGTACGGCCGTTTTACATCTTTAAATTAAGCGTGAATTTCGCGCATTGAGCAGGCTCAGGTAACCTAGCCCTCTCAATTAACTAGTGCAGCACATCTATGAAGGAGCATCACCATGGCAAGTAAGAGCGCGGACGTTCGTCCAAAGATCACCATGGCATGCGTAGATTGCAAAGAGCGCAATTACATTACTAAGAAGAACCGCCGCAACGATCCAGACCGCATGGAACTTAAGAAGTTCTGTCCACGTTGCAAGTCTTCAACTCTTCACCGCGAAACTCGCTAATGATCAGCCCCGATTCGGTCGGGCGCACCTACAACGGTGCAAA
>CAJAFH010000094.1 GCA_903939005.1 uncultured Actinomycetes bacterium
ACTGGGTTGCGATCAGTTGCGTTTAAATTCAAACTTGTCATAAAGCGACATAGCGATCGCCAACCACCATCGCCATTTGCCAGCAGGGTCAACCTCGGCAATTTCTTACCCTCAAAGCCCGGCAACTTAATTGCTAAATCAACACCAATGATCGGCGCGATTCCTTCGGCTACACAACTTTGCGCAAAACGAATTGCACCAGCCAAACCATCGCGATCAGTTATTGCTAGCGCCGGCATATTGAATTCGCGGGCACGGGCAACTAAATCAGCAGGTTGCGTCGTGCCGTACTTAAGCGAGTACGCGCTAGCAACATGTAGGTGAATAAAACTCATAACGGTCAGTGCAGCTAAACGCTACGAATAATCCATTGCCCCGAGATCTCATCGCGTTCGAGTTCGAAGGTAGTTAACGCCCCAATCGGTGCTGCCTCAACGCGCCAAAGTGCACGGGCTTGATCATCGGGGCGATAGATGCCATCGCTAATGCGATTCCACCAACCGCCTGCTTCGCACCATCTAGTCAGCACTGCGTGAATTCGAAAACGTCGACCGCGATAAGAAAATTCAATTGGTGTAGCTGCGCCATCGGTCATAACTTCTGGGCCGGCGACGACGATAGGTGCGGTATTGGCTGACATTTTGCGGGTGCTCCTGGCTTTCCTGTGGATATTCGAACAGATGTTCGAAAAGTACCCTTAGGCACTGACAGGCGCAAGTACCCCTTATAGAGACGGCAACACACCCCGAAATAGTTTAACTTTCAACTACTTTTGCTCTACTCTAGCCAAGTAAGAGACAAATTCAAGCCCCACCACAAACCGAAATAAGTAAGAAGGAGTCCCATGGACGTAGTACTAGTAATCGGCCGCGTACTTTTCGCGCTGCTCTTCATCAACTCAGGTATCGCACACCTCACCAAGCTTGAGGCAATGACTGGCTATGCAAAGTACAAGAAGGTTCCGGCAGCCAAGCTAGGCGTGATCGTTTCTGGTCTCATGATTTTGGTTGGCGGACTATATGTAGCACTTGGAATTTATGCTGACTTAGGCGCACTTCTAATCGCGCTATTCCTAATTCCAACTTCATTCCTAATGCATGCGTTCTGGAAAGAAACTGATGCGACTGCAAAGCAGAACGAAACCATCTCATTCTTCAAGAATCTATCAATGGCTGGTGCAGCCCTAATCATCTTCGCGCTTGTAGCGACAGGTACTGATTTTGGTCCAAGCATTACATCTGCATTCTTCAGCCTCGCTAAATAAACAATCAAATAAATTCAGAAGTAATCAGAACGCCCCCGGATAATTCCGGGGGCGTTCTGTCATTATCTACCAGTGTTAATCATCGAAGCCCTAGTCGCTGGCGTACTAATTGGATCGGTCTTGGGTTTCATTGGCGCTGGTGGTGCAATGCTTTCAGTGCCAATTCTGATTTATGGATTTGATTTCTCGGCCAGTCACGCAACAACTGCAGCTCTTGCTGTTGTCTTGCTTGCCGCAGCATCAGGCTTAATTCCTAAATTTAAAAGTAAAGATGTGCTGGTTAAAGAGGCACTTATTATCTGCGCACTCGGTTTAACCACAAATATATCTACGTCACTAATTGTGCATCGGCTTAGCGATCGTTTCATATTGACCGGCTTCTCGTTCGTTCTTCTGGTTGCTGGAATATCAATGTTGTTAAAGCCTTTTGCAACTGGCCCGGAACGAAAGATGCCAGCCTGGGCACTGATTTTAGTTTCCTTGGTGATCGGCTCGATGACTGGCTTATTTGGAATTGGCGGCGGCTTCTTAGCAATTCCAATTCTTGTTCTCTTCTTCCAAGTGCCTCAAAACAAAGCTGCTGGTACATCGTTACTAATTATTGTACTTAACTCACTCACCGCCTTCTTCGGACACTATAAAATTTGGTCTGAAGTTAATTGGACTGTGCCGATTGCAATGGCGGTATCTGCTGTTGTTATCTCACAATTAGCTTCAGGCAAAAGCGCACACATCTCTCCGGCAATTCTTAAGCGTGCCTTCGCTGTTTTACTATTTTCCATCTCAGCGATCACGCTATTAAATGCGTGGGTCATCTAAAACAGGTATTTTGCACCCATGGATGGCGTACTTGAGAAAGCTGCAGTAAAGCGAGTGATCGCTGCCCTTGCCGAACATGGCTGTGCTGGGCAAATTAAAGTTCTATCCGATAGCGCACGCACTGCCGCCGAAGCCGCTTCTGCTCTTGGCATTGAAGTCGGTCAAATTGCATCATCACTAATCTTCAAACTTCCCGATGGATCACCTCTTTTAGTTATTACCAGTGGCCGACATCGCGTAGATACCGATTTAGTAGCAAATAATTTAGGAATTGAAAAACTTGGTCGAGTTGATGCTGATTATGTGAAAGAGCAATCTGGCTTTTCTATTGGTGGCGTTGCTCCGATTGGCTGGGTCTCCCCCGCAACAATTTTGATTGACCAGGCGCTAAATGATTATGAAGTTGTCTGGGCAGCGGCCGGTCACCCACATGCTGTCTACCCAACTTCCTTTGCCGAGCTATTGGCAATTACTTCAGCGCAACCGATGGTGGTTGGCGAATAAGTGATTCTTAACTATAAAGAATACGGATCTACCAATTCTGGCCTGCCGCTAATACTGATTCATGGAATGGGTTCAGCAGCGACTGCTTGGCAGTTAGTTGTTCCAGAGCTAGCAAAGAGCTACCGAGTCATAACTGTTGATCTGCCCGGCCATGGCGAGACGCAATTGCCAGCTGGCTTAGATATGAGTCCTAAATCTTTAGCAGAATACGTTTTAGAAACTATGGATTCTTTAAATATTAGCAAGGCGCACTTGGTTGGCAATTCATTAGGAGGTTGGACTGCGTTAGAACTTGCGGTAATTCAACCTGAACGCGTAGCCAGCATTTTAGGTTTAGCTCCAGCTGGGCTTTGGTTAGCGCCATTTAACGTGCGTTATCCAGGTACTGCAATTGCGCGAAATTTAGCAAGCAGTTTAAAAGTTGTTTCACCCTTTGGGCTTAAATATGAATGGGGTCGCAAACTTGGTTTCGGCGATGTAAGCCCACAATGGCGAAAGTATTCATACCAACTTTGTTTAGACGCCACCATAGCGTTAGGTAATGCTGCCGGTTATTTTCCCGCTTGGGATGCGCTATTAAAAAAGCGCTTCGATGAGCAAGTTTCACCAACTGTGCCAATCACAATTATCTTTGGTGATAGCGATAAAACTTTGCCGGCTAGTTCTTGCCAAGAAAAATCGCTAGCCCCAAAACATGCTATCTGGATCGATTGGGAAAGTTGCGGGCATGCGCCAATGTGGGATTACCCTGAACGTGTAGTTGCCGAAATTGCAAAGTTGGCTAAATGATTACCGTTATTTATTTCTGGAAGATTGCGCGAGTTAACATTCCATTTGCGCTATTTCGTATGGCAATTGATCGCACGCTACTGCGGCGAAGCAATGGTGTGACATTTGCGAAAATGCTTGGGTGTGGCAAAGGTGAAACTTTCACACCAAGTGATGCTGATCCAACTCGCTGGGGATGCTTAGTAGTAATCTCGCAAAGCGAATTAGCCGCACTGGATGGTTCAACGACAATCACAAAGTGGCGATCAAAATCTACTTCCGAATTTAGAGTTCTTCTTGATCCAATTGCTTCCACCGGAATGTGGTCAAAGCAAAAACCATTTGAGACTAGTGCGCCAGCTAATTTTGATGGTCAAGTTGTTGCAATTACTCGCGCTCGCATTAAAGCTAGCCAGACAATGCGATTTTTTAAGTCAGTACCTCCAGTTACTGCGAGTCTGCATTCAAGTCCTGGCTTGATTTCAACTATCGGCATTGGTGAAGCTCCGATTGGCTTACAAGGTACTTTCTCACTTTGGGAGTCAATGCAGGCAATCAAAGACTTTGCGTATAAAGGTGCTGCGCATCAAAAGGCGATTGCCCAAACCAGTGAATTTGATTGGTATGCCGAGGAGCTTTTTGCCCGTTTTGCCGTGCGCGAGATACGGGGCAAGATTTAACTTGCCTAAGTAGGGCAGACTAAGCACATGTCCATACGCAACTACGCTCCTCGCCGTCAGCGCCGTGGTGTATCGCCCTTTGCAAATGGCCTCCAGGTCGGAAC
>CAJAFH010000095.1 GCA_903939005.1 uncultured Actinomycetes bacterium
AGGTATTAATTGAGAAAGAAAAAATTGTTGCTGAGGCAGAATCACTTAGCGATTCAACTAGCTGGAAAGTAACTGGCGATCGCCTGAAGGCGCTACTCGATGAGTGGAAGTCAGCACCACGATTAGATAAGAAGACCGATACCGATCTCTGGAAGCGCTTCTCATCTTCACGAAATAAATTTGATAAGCGTCGTCGCACACACTTCGCATCTCTTGAAGAAGTAACGGCTGTGGTATCTGAAGCCAAGAAGAAATTGGTAGCAGAGGCTGAAGCGCTAGCAACCTCAACTGATTGGGTTGCAACCGCTCGTCGCTTTAAGGCTCTTATGGATGCTTGGAAAGCTGCCGGTCGCGGAAAGATGAGCGATGACACAAAGCTTTGGGCACGCTTTAAGGCTTCACAAGATACTTTCTTTGCAGCCAAGAATGCTGATCTTGAAAAGCGCGAAGTAACAATGGGTGCAAACCTAGAAAAGCGTAATGCGCTAATTACTGAGATCGAAAAACTCCTTCCGATTACTGATTTGGTTGAGCAGAAGAAGGCACTTCGCGAATTGCAGAACCAATGGAGCAAAATTGGCATGACCGCTCGTGATAAGCGTGCAGCTCTAGATGCCCGCTTAGAAGTTGTCGAAGCGGCATACAAAGAGGCCGAAGCCACCATTTGGCGTAAGTCTGATCCTGCTGCAAAAGCGCGCGCTGCAGATGTGGTTCGCCAACTTTCAGAGGCAATTGCCAACTATGAAAAGGCCGCCGCAAAAGCCACTGCTGCTGGAAATACTAAGAAAGCGCAAGAGGCTGCTGATTCAGCAGTCGCTCGTAAGGTTTGGCTAGCTGAAGCTGAAAAAAATTTAGCTGAATTTAGTTAATTAATTATTGAAGGTTCGATACACGTCATAGACGCCTTCGATATTTCTAACTGCACTAAGTACCGCATCTAGATGCGTTGCATCCGCCATTTCAAAAGTAAATCTAGAAATAGCTGTGCGATCCTTTGAAGTTGTTACCGAGGCGCTCAAAATGTTCACGTGCTGCTCAGACAGCGTGCGAGTTACATCCGCCAACAGCCTTGCTCGATCGAGTGCTTCAACTTGGATATTTACGAGGAATACGCTGGCTGCGCCCGCTAACCATTTCACAACCACAACGCGCTCATTTTGGTTATTCTTCAAGTCTCCGGCATTAATGCAATCTCCACGGTGTACCGATACGCCATTTCCTTTAGTTATAAATCCCATGATGGCATCTCCGGGAACTGGCGTGCAGCAACGCGCTAACTTCACATACACATCTCCGATGCCGGCAACTTCGATCGAACTACTTGAACGTCTAGATGTTTGAACGCCGGTTGGAAAAGTTGGAACAGTCGCTTCTGGGTGTGAATCTTCCTCGCCCATTGATGCGATTAACTTTTCAATAATCGAAGCAGATGAAACGTGACCGTCGCCTACTGCGCTATATAACGCAGAGATATCCGGGTAATGCAGTTCATGAGAAAGTTCAAGCAAAGCATGACCCGCAAAAATCTTTTGCAGCGGCAGACCGGCTTTGCGCATCTGACGAGCAATCGATTCGCGCCCAGCTTCAATAGCTTCTTCGCGGCGCTCCTTGCTAAACCAAGCCTTAATCTTCGAACGCGCTCGTGGACTTTTAACGAAGTTAAGCCAATCGCGACTTGGCGCAGCATGTTCACCTTTATTTAGAACTACCTCTACTACATCGCCATTATTTAATTTAGATTCCAGTGGAACTAACCGACCATTTACTTTTGCGCCAGCACAGCGATTACCAACATCGGTATGTACGGAATAGGCAAAGTCCACTGGTGTTGATCCGCCTGGAAGTGCAATAACACTGCCCTTTGGCGTGAAGACGAAAACTTCAGGTGAACCCAGATCGAATCGTAATGAATCAAGAAATTCGGAAGGGTCCTCGGTCTCCTTTTGCCATTCGTGCAACTGACGCAACCAAAGCATTTCCGGCGATGATGATTTAGCCTCATCGCCTTGCTTGTACTTCCAGTGCGCCGCAATACCGAACTCAGCACGAGAATGCATGTCATAAGTGCGGATTTGGATCTCGATAGCTTTACCACTTGGCCCAATTACCGTGGTGTGCAGCGATTGATAAAGGTTGAACTTGGGCATCGCGATGTAGTCTTTAAATCGACCCGGCACCGGGGACCAACGCGCGTGGATCGCACCAAGGACGGCGTAGCAATCACGAACGTCTTCGACTAGTACCCGGATTCCAACTAGATCGTAAATGTCATTAAAGTCGCGACCACGAACCACCATCTTTTGATAAACACTATAGAAATGTTTCTGACGTCCAGTAACTGTGCACTTAACGCCATCGGCTAACAGATCTGATTTAACGGCTTCGATAACTTCATTAGTTAATGTTGTGCGAGCTGGATTACGTTCTGCCACTAACCGCGAAATCTCCAGAAACTTCTTTGGTTCTAGAACCTCAAAACTCAAATCCTCGAGCTCCCACTTAATGGCGTTCATGCCTAATCTATGAGCAAGCGGAGCATAGATATCTAGAGTTTCTCGAGCTTTGCGTTCTGCGGACTCGGGCGTAACATATTTCCAGGTCCGGGCATTATGTAATCGATCAGCCAATTTAATAAGCAAAACACGAATATCTCGCGACATCGCCACGATCATTTTTCTTACGGTTTCAGCTTCGGCGGTTGGACCATAAGTTAATTTGTCTAACTTAGTTACGCCATCTACTAAAAGTGCAATCTCTTCACCAAAATCTTTCCGCAATTGCGGCAATGAATACGTTGTGTCCTCGACTGTGTCGTGCAGCAGGGCTGCGATTACCACCGCTTCGTTTAAACCAAACTCGGCCAAAATCGCAGCAACGGCTACTGGATGCGTTATGTAATCTTCACCAGATTTACGCATTTGACCTGTGTGGGCTTCTTTAGCAACCAGGAATGCGCGTTGCAGATTCTCTAACTTATCCCCAGGATGATGCTCTGTTAAAGCACTAACCACCGGCGCTAACAGAGTGTCCATAATCGGATTCTAGTTAACA
>CAJAFH010000096.1 GCA_903939005.1 uncultured Actinomycetes bacterium
GTCAACTCGCATTTGAGTCAATGTGACGCCACTGTCAGCTGACATGGCATCCATAATTTCGCGGGTTTGATAGCAGATCGCTTCTAGAGCAGCCCGTGCCAGATGTGCCTTAGTAGCTGCGCGAGTTAATCCAACAATTACGCCGCGCGCATCACTTCGCCAATGGGGTGCAAATAAGCCAGAAAATGCGGGCACGAAATAAACCCCATCAGTATCTGGAACAGAGGCAGCTAAGTTTTCAATTTCACTAGCACTCGAAATTATTCCTAGTTGATCGCGTAACCATTGAATGGCCGA
The DNA here is from genome assembly GCA_903939005.1 of uncultured Actinomycetes bacterium. GTDB lineage: Bacteria > Actinomycetota > Actinomycetes > Nanopelagicales > Nanopelagicaceae > Planktophila. Next base: position 298 of record CAJAFH010000096.1, read on the forward strand.
GCCAGTTACGGCAACTGATCCTTCGAGTGCGTATTGCACTGGCTCTTCGCCGAACTTAAAACAGACCGTTGTTAAGAGACCGTTCTTTGATCTCACAATTTCATCGCCAGTATTTAACAGCGCAAAGTTTCCAGTGCCGTAAGTTGTTTTCGAATCGCCGCGCGCAAAACAAAGTTGGCCAACCATTGCAGCTTGTTGATCGCCAAGAATTCCGGCAATCGGCACTGCAGTGCCAAATGGGCCATTCGGATCAGTTGTTGCATAGATTTCACCGGATGATCTAATTTGCGGAAGCGCAGCTAGTGGAATCTTAAATTGATCTAGAAGTGATTGATCCCAGTTAAGCGTCTCTAGATTCATCAACATAGTGCGGCTGGCATTTGTAACATCGGTTAGATGCACGCCACCGTGGGCTCCGCCAGATAAATTCCAAAGTAACCAAGAATCAATAGTTCCAAACTTGGCAGTTTGCTGATCAACTGCCTGCTGGACAGCAGGAACGTTATTCATTAGCCAATTAATTTTGCTAGCTGAAAAATAGGGCGCAACAGCTAAGCCTGTTTTATGGACTATTTCGGCCTTAATCTCTGGATTAAAACTCTCTAGATAGGTGGCAGTGCGAGTGTCTTGCCAAACAATTGCGTTAGAAAGTGGTTTACCAGTTTTGCTATCCCAAGCCACTGTAGTTTCGCGTTGGTTAGTTATTCCAATAGCAGCTAGTTGCGAGCCAATGATCCCGGCTTGTTTAAGTGCGCCCGTGATTACTTCTTGGGTGCGCGCCCAAATTTCAGCAGCATCGTGCTCGACCCAACCGGCTTGCGTCATTATCTGACGGTGTTCTAATTGGTGCTGACCAACAATTTTGCCAGCGTGATCAAAAATCATGAAGCGAGTACTGCTGGTGCCTTGATCTAGGCTGCCAATGAATGTTTCGCTCATGTGGCTACTTTAATTCTTTATTTGATTCTTACAACCATCTGTTGAAGGCTTAGGCGTAGCGCTCTTAGTTGGGGTAGGTGTTGGGGCTACGCCTTGCAATAATTCAAAGGTAACTGGCAGTTCAGTCGTTGCGTGAGTTTTTGTCTGGTCAGTAAATTGAACTGTGCCGACCCAACTTCCGGCAGTGAAGCCCTTAATGGAAAGAGTCCAGAGGCCACTTGCCGCCCGGGTGACAGTTTGAGTTAGCTTTGGTTTATCAATTGAAAGTGGATCATAGACAAAGCGCACAGTGCCGGTAACAGCTGGTGAACCATCAGGGCGATTTACCCCGACGCTAAAGGTGACAGCTTTGCTGGTATCAGTCGCTTTTTGTTTAGTAATTAACATTGTGGTTGCTTCATTAATTGGCATTAAGTCAATCGGATCTGGCACCCAAGTTCCGGCAGTTAGATCAATAAAATTCTGGGCGCTGCCACGGAAAACGTTTAGATCAACTCGAGTACTGGGCACTCCATATTTAGTGCCGATTCCACACGATGAGTATTGCCAAATAATCCATTGTGATTGGCATGCGCTAGAAGTCCAGGAGTGCAC
>CAJAFH010000097.1 GCA_903939005.1 uncultured Actinomycetes bacterium
CTTGAGCGATCTTCATATTACGCACCATTGAACGACCAATGAAGGCAACTTTTCGTTTATGTTCGTGCGCAGTATCAATAATTTGTTGCACGCGATGTATGTGTGAAGAAAATGTCGCAGTTATGACTCGCCGCCTAGTGCTGCGGAAAACCCGATCTAGCGCTGGCATAATTTCGCGCTCCGACGGCATAAAACCTGGCACATCGGCATTCGTTGAATCAACTAAAAACATATCCACGCCAGCTTCGCCCAATCGAGCAAATGCCGGTAAATCAGTAACACGACCATCGAGTGGCAACTGATCCATTTTGAAATCACCGGTGTGCAGAACAGTGCCAGCTTTAGTGTGAATCGCAACTGCTAACGCATCAGGGATCGAATGGTTAACAGCTATGAATTCAACTGAGAACGGACCGATGTCCTCAATATCGCCTTCTTTAACTTCGCGGGTAAGTGGTGAAATGCGGTGTTCTTTTAATTTGGCCGATATCAATGCAATAGTCAAAGCTGATCCGTAAATTGCTATATCGCCGCGTTCCCGAAGTAAGTATGGAACAGCGCCAATATGATCTTCGTGGCCGTGCGTTAAAACTATGCCAATTACATCATTTAGGCGTTCACGAATATAGGAAAAGTCCGGCAAAATTAAATCAATACCTGGTTGATTCTCTTCTGGAAATAAAACGCCGCAGTCAACAATTAATAGTTTTCCGTTAGTTTCAAAGACGGTCATGTTGCGACCGATTTCAGCTAAGCCGCCAAGGGCAACAATGCGTAGTCCCCCAGCAACTAATTTGCCAGGTGTTCCTAATTCGGGATGCGGATGATTCATAAATTAAACGGCGACGCCACCGGCACGCAGATCTTCGCGCAATTGCGCAATCTGAGCTTCGGTTGCATCTACTAATGGAAGTCGAGTGATGCCGCCAGGAAGTCCCATCATGTTGAGAGCGGCTTTAGTCAGGATCGCACCTTGCGTGCGGAAAGTGCCAGTAAATACTGGCAACAGCTTCTGATGAATTTCAAGTGCGCGGCCAGTATCGCCAGCGAACCAAGCATCAAGCATTGCTTTTAGATCTTTACCAACTGTGTGGCCACAGACTGAAACAAATCCAACTGCGCCAACAGATAAGAACGGCAAATTTAGAATGTCATCGCCTGAATAAACTGGAATTCCGCAACGCTTAATTACCCAAGAAGTTGCCGCGACATTTCCTTTGGCATCTTTAAGCGCCACAATATTTTTATGTTCAAATAAGCGCACGATTGTGTCAGATTCAATTTCAACACCGGTGCGACCTGGGATGTCGTACATCATCAAAGGTAGATCAGTTGCATCAGCAACGGCTCTGAAGTGAGCTTCGATACCGGCTTGTGGTGGCTTGTTGTAATAAGGAGCTACAACTAGCAAGCCATCGGCGCCAGCTTCGGCAGTTCGCTTAGCTTGGTTGACTGAATATTCAGTTTCATTATCGCCAGCACCAGAGATAACTTTGATTTTTGAGCCTACAGTTGATTTAACAACTTTAATGATCTCAATTTTTTCCGAAGATTTAGTTGTTGGTGCTTCACCAGTGGTGCCATTGACTGCAATCGCATCATGGCCGTTATCAACTAAGTGTTGTGCCAACTTGGCTACGCCATCCCAGTCGACCGCGCCATCTTTATTAAATGGGGTCACCATTGCCGTGATCATGCGGCCAAATGGAGCGTCGATTGCCATACGCGTAACCTTACCCGTTTTTAAGGAGTAACTCGTCCCGATTTCTCAAAAGCAGCGTGGGTTAATGGCATTAATCGGGCAAATTCGACTTCCATTTTCTCGGCCACCATCTC
>CAJAFH010000098.1 GCA_903939005.1 uncultured Actinomycetes bacterium
CGCGATCGTTCAGATCGTGGTGGCCGCGAAGAGCGCGAAATCGTTATTTCTGAAGATGATGTTTTGCTTCCAGTCGGCGGTATCGCAGACATTATGGAAAGTTACGCATTCATTCGCACCGGTGGTTACCTGCCAAGCCCGAACGATGTTTATATTTCGCTACAACAAGTACGCCGCTTTGGTTTGCGTAAGGGCGATGTTGTAACTGGCGCAGTTCGCCAAGCCCAAGAAGGCGAGCGCCGCGAGAAGTTCAACGCACTTGTTCGCTTAGACACTATTAATGGCGTAACACCTGATGAAGCGCGTAACCGTGTTGAGTTCTCAAAGCTAGTTCCGCTTTATCCGCAAGAGCGTTTGCGTCTTGAAACAGAACCAAATGTTTTGACTACTCGCGTGATCGACCTGATTTCACCAATTGGTAAAGGTCAGCGCGGACTTATTGTGTCTCCACCTAAGGCCGGTAAGACCATGGTCTTGCAAGCAATTGCTAACGCAATCACAACTAATAACCCTGAGTGTCACTTAATGGTTGTTCTAGTTGATGAGCGCCCTGAAGAGGTTACCGATATGCAGCGATCAGTTAAAGGCGAAGTTATTGCTTCGACTTTCGATCGCCCAGCAGATGATCACACCACAGTTGCTGAACTGGCAATTGAGCGCGCAAAGCGGTTAGTTGAACTAGGCCACGATGTAGTTGTGTTGCTCGATTCAATTACTCGTTTGGGTCGCGCATATAACATCGCAGCTCCGGCATCAGGTCGAATTCTTTCTGGTGGTGTTGATTCAGCTGCTCTTTATCCACCTAAGAAGTTCTTCGGTGCCGCTCGTAATATTGAAGATGGCGGCTCATTAACAATTCTGGCAACAGCACTTGTTGATACTGGTTCTCGTATGGATGAAGTTATCTTCGAAGAGTTCAAGGGCACCGGAAACATGGAACTTATCCTTGATCGCCGCATGGCGGATAAGCGTATTTTCCCTGCTGTTAACGTGGTTGCCTCTGGTACTCGTAAAGAAGAAATTCTGATGGGTTCAGAAGAACTAAACATTGTCTGGAAACTTCGTCGCGTTCTACACGCGCTTGAACCACAAGCAGCACTAGAACTATTGCTCGAAAAGATGAAGGGCACTAAGTCCAACGTGGAATTCTTGATGCAGATCCAGAAGACCACAGCTGGTCCCGACAACTAAAGCGGACTATTTACCGCGTGAAATCAGCCCGATTTCTCGATATCTAGCCCCCCGCGTTACCCTTACGTCCTATTAACCGCTGGTTCTGGTTCACGTGTTCGCACGACCCAGGCCATTAAAAATGAGGTATGAAATGAAGCCAGAGATCCACCCAGAATATAAAGAGACCCAAGTAACTTGTGGTTGCGGCGAGAAGTTTGTTACTCGCTCAACAGTTGCCAGCGGTTCAATCTATGTTGAAGTTTGTTCAGTTTGCCACCCGTTCTACACCGGCAAGCAGCGCATTCTCGACACTGGTGGTCGCGTTGCTAAGTTCGAAGAGCGTTTCGGAAAGAAGAAGTAGCTTTCTAAATAGACCGCATCGCAACCTGTCATGGGTTGCGGGGCGGTCTTTTTATTTTCTTTTCCAAACCTAGAATTTAACTAACTAAAGCAGAAAGGCAGATAACCAAATGGCGAATGATCGTTTCGCATCTGCCGATGAATTAGTAAAAGAGTATGCCGAGCTCGAAGCAAAGATGGCTGATCCAACTATTCACGAAGATGCCAACAATGCTCGCAAACTTGGACGTCGCTATGCCCAACTCGGTCCGGTTGTTTCGGGCTATCGCGTTTGGCGCGCAGCTGAAGATGATCTTGCTGCTGGTCGCGAGATGGCTGCCGAAGATGCTGATTTCGCTGCCGAAATTCCAGCGCTTGAAGAAGCCGCACTTATTGCTGGCGATAAGTTAGAAGAATTGTTATTGCCGCGGGATCCCAATGATGATCGCGATGTAATTCTGGAAGTAAAAGCTGGCGCTGGTGGCGATGAATCTGCGTTGTTCGCAGGTGACTTATTGCGTATGTATATGCGTTATGCCGAAAAACGTAATTGGAAAGTTGAAGTTATTGATGCCACTGAAAGTGAAATGGGTGGCTATAAAGATATTTCGGTAGGTGTGAAATCAAAAGGCACGGCAGCCCCAGGCGAATCTCCTTATGCGCGCTTGAAATTTGAAGGTGGCGTGCACCGCGTGCAGCGCGTGCCCGAGACTGAATCACAAGGCCGAATTCACACATCTGCAGCAGGCGTATTGATCTTGCCCGAAGCTGAAGAAATTGATGTTGAGTTAAATATGAATGATGTGCGCGTAGATGTTTATCGCTCATCTGGCCCAGGCGGCCAATCCGTTAATACAACTGACTCTGCAGTTCGATTAACACACGTGCCAACTGGCATCGTGGTTTCATGTCAGAACGAGAAGAGTCAGTTACAGAATAAAGAATCTGCCCTTCGTATTTTGCGCGCCCGATTATTGGTAGATGCGCAAGAAAAAGCTGATGCGATTGCTTCAGCTGAACGTAAGAGCCAGGTGCGCACAGTTGATCGCTCTGAACGTATTCGCACATATAACTACCCGGAAAATCGCTTGAGTGATCACCGCGTTAATTACAAATCAAATAATTTAGATGCCGTATTAAATGGCGAGCTCGATGATGTTATTCAAGCTTTGCTTGATGCCGACAAAGCTGCCAAATTAGCATCAACTGAAAAGTAAGTTTTAGGAAAACTGATGCAGATCAAGGCGCTGATTAGTGATGGCAAAGCGCAGATCGAAGCTGCTGGTTATTCCAGCGTTGATGCCGAAATTCTCTTTGCACACCTCTTAGGTTTAACTCGCATGGAGTTACATAATCCGATAGCACTTGAACGCGCGCTGGCAGAAGTCACTGATGAAAGTGCGATAGTCGATGGCTATGCCGAATTAGTTAAGCGTCGCTGCAACCACGAACCAGTGCAGTACTTAACAGGTACGGCGGGCTTTCGTAACTTAAATCTTGTGGTTGGCCCAGGAGTATTAGTTCCTCGCCCGGAAACCGAAGGTTTAGTTGAAGAAGTACTAAAACATATTGCTAATTTGCCCGGCCCGGTTTCAGTAATTGATTTAGGAACTGGCTCAGGTGCGATGGCGATTTCTATTGCAACAGAGGCACCAAATACCCATGTAATTGCGGTTGAAAAGAGCCTGGATGCCATCGAGTGGCTCAAGCAAAATGTGGCTTTTTACGATGAAAATATTCGTATTGTTCAAGGCGATGTTGCTGAAGTTCTTGAAGGCGTTAAGTGCGATGTAGTTGTGGCAAATCCGCCATATGTGCCTGATTCACAACCGCTGCCAAAAGATGTAGCTAACTTCGAACCAGCAATTGCGCTATTTGGTGGCCCTGACGGGCTAGAACTACCCAAGCGGTTTATCGAAGCAGCAGCACGCTTGTTAAAAACGGGTGGGCTATTAGCAATCGAACATACCGAAACTCAAGGCGAGGCAATTGCGAAATTACTCAACGAAGACTTTCATCAAATTGCACTTCATCAAGATTTAACTGGACGGCCACG
>CAJAFH010000099.1 GCA_903939005.1 uncultured Actinomycetes bacterium
AGCATGGGAGTGCGGATCGTGCTGGTGCATGGCTTTCGGCCCCAGGTCAACTAATTTTAGATCTTCCTGATTACTTTAGTCCAGCAGGATCTCGTCATTGGAAACGTATAGAGCATCTATGGTTTTTCACCGAAGACCAATTTGAAAAAGTTTTAGACAAAAATGGATTTAAGGTTGATAAGATTGTTCCTCCAATTCCTGGTAAGTTAGTATATTATGCGAGACAGAGACAGTTGTAGAAGAGACAACCGAAAAGGCGTTAAAACCAGGTCAAAAAAGCCCAAAGACAATTGCCAAGCTAGAAGAAGAGGGCGATATCGCCGCTGACTATCTTGAAGGCTTGCTTGATATTGCCGACCTTGATGGCGATATTGATATTGATGTGGAAAATGACCGTGCAGCGGTTGCCATTGTTGGCGGAAAGCTAAATCACCTAGTCGGCAATGGCGGCGAAGTACTAGATGCCCTACAAGAGCTAACTCGCCTTGCCGTGCAGACTTCAACCGGTGATCGCAGCCGTTTAATGCTTGATATCGAAGGTTTCCGCTCAGGTCGCAAATCCGAACTTAAAAAATTGGCTGAAGAGATGGCTGAGAAGGCGAAGTCAACTGGCGAAGAAATCCGCCTAAAGCCAATGAATGCCTTTGAGCGCAAAGTTATCCATGACACGATCCAAGACCTCGGCCTAAGCAGTGAATCTGAGGGCGAAGATCCAGATCGCTTTGTAGTTATCTTCCCTAATTAATAACTAAGCAATGGAAGTTTCACGTGAAACACCCCTTTCTCAAGAAGAGCTAATTGAGCGCTATTTCCCAACCCGCCAAAACGAGGCTAAAAAGTATGCCGAATTTCTGGTTGGCCCAGGAATTGAGCGTGGTTTAATCGGCCCTCGCGAAGGTGAGCGGATCTGGGAACGCCATATTTTCAACTGTATTCCCGTCTCAACCTTAATTCCAGAAGGATCTCTACTATTTGATATCGGCTCAGGGGCAGGATTGCCCGGCTTAGTAATTGCCTTGGCTAGACCCGATCTAAAAATTACCTTGATTGAGCCGCTGCAGCGCCGGGTAGATTTCCTAGAAGAGGCAGTTGCGCTCCTAAATCTCGAAAATGTGGCTGTTATACGCGGCAAATCTGAAAATGTGAAGAAAAGCGCCAATTATGTGACTGCTCGAGCAGTTGCCCCGCTGGAAAAGTTAAAGAAAATTACCTCTCATATGATCAAACCGGGTGGCGCACTTTTAGCCATGAAAGGGGAGTCAGCGGCGGAAGAGGCAAAAACTGTGCCCAACGCTGAGGTAATTGAGGTAAATCTGCCTGGACTTGAGCTTGCACGCATCGTGAAGGTGGCTAAGTAAGATCAAAGGTAGTTAACTACCCTCATGAGTACCGTTGATTCACGTGAAACAGAACGTGTCAGCAAAACGGTAATCGGAATTCGCAAGCTAAAAGAACCCATGCCAGCCCCGGCAAATACCCGAGTTTTCGTGGTGGCCAACCAAAAAGGTGGGGTGGGCAAGACCACCAGCACGGTAAATATCGCCGCCGCCCTAGCTATGGGTGGCTTGCGGGTCTTGGTTATAGACCTGGACCCACAAGGCAATGCGAGTACCGCCCTTGGAGTTGAACATAAAGAGAGCGCCGGAATTTTTGAAATATTAATGGGCTCTGCCGAAATTCAAAACGTTGTGCAGAAAGTTGTTGGTTTTGCGCACCTGGAATGTATTCCATCTAATACTGGTTTAGCGCAAGCAGAAATTAATTTAGTTCCAATGGTTGCCCGCGAAATGCGTTTAAAAGATGCCATTGAAGATTTAATAAAATTTAAAGTTGAAGCCGGCTCCGGATATGACTACATATTTATTGATTGCCCACCAAGTTTAGGCTTATTAACTATTAACGCTTTCGCTGCAGCAAAAGAACTTTTAATTCCAATTCAATGCGAGTACTACGCCCTTGAAGGCCTAACTCAATTATTAGAAACGTATTCATTAGTTAAGAAACGATTAAACCCCAACTTAAACTTATCAACCATTATTTTAACTATGTTTGATAGCCGAACAAAACTTGCTAATGATGTCGCAGATAGCGTGCGCCAACATTTTCCTAATGAACTAATTAATATTCCAATTCCAAGAACCGTGCGAATTTCTGAAGCACCTTCTTATAACCAAACCATTATGACTTATGACCCAGTATCACCAGGTGCGGTTGCTTACATGCAAGTTGCAAGAGAGATAGCGGAGAAAAAGTAATGGCGAAACGTGGCGGCCTCGGCACAAACTTAGATGCACTTATTCCAACATCTTTAACAGTTGGCGGAAAAGAAGTCGGACAACAAAACGAAATTGATATCAATTTAATTTCACCGAACCCAAAACAACCACGTACCGTTTTTGATGAAGCCGCACTAAAAGAGTTAATGGTTTCGATTAAAGAGATCGGCATTCTGCAACCACCAGTAGTTCGTGAAGTAAGTGGTGGGCGCTATGAATTAATCATGGGCGAACGTCGCTATCGTGCTGCAAAAGCAGTTGGTTTAAAAACAATTCCGGTAATTATTAGGCAGACCCCAGATAATGAATTACTACGCGAAGCGCTAATTGAAAATATTCATCGCAGCCAATTAAATCCACTTGAAGAAGGCGCTGCATATGCTCAATTACTTAGCGATTTCAACTGCACTCACGAAGAATTAGCAACCAAACTTGGTCGCTCACGGCCACATCTTTCAAACACCATGCGTTTGTTAACACTTCCGCAATCAGTTCAAAAAAGAGTTGCACTTGGAATTATCTCAGCTGGCCATGCTCGGGCACTTTTAGGGCTTACTGATGCTGCTGAAATTGAAAAACTTGCTAATCGAATTGTTGCCGAGAATTTATCGGTACGTTCCGTCGAAGAAATAATTGCAACTGGCGGAAGTGGGAAAAAAACCACAAAACGCAAGACCCGCAAAGGCAACCCAGAGCTAAATGAGATCGCTGAAGAACTAGGCGATCACCTTGATACTCGCGTGAAAATCGAGGGATCAGCCAGTAAAGGAAAGATTGTGATCGAATATTCCGGCGGTGAAGATTTACAACGAATAATTAAAAAAATTAAGAGTTAAGTTCTAAATTACCGCCGCGGCGCGAAATCTCCTGATTAACAACGCCAGCTAAAGCCTTTACACCTTCGCGAATTCGTTCTGGCGTTGGATGGCAGTAAGAAAGTCGCATTGACCAAGTACCAAAACCATCGGCGTAAAACGCAGTGCCAGGAACGTAGGCAACCTTGGCAACAATCGCCTTTGGCATCATCGCTTTTGTATCAATTTCTGGCGGCAAAGTAACCCAAACATAGAAACCGCCACCTGGTTTAGTCCAAGTCGCACTCTTTGGGAAGTATTCATCAAGGGATTCAAGCATCGCGTCGCGACGCATCTTGTACTGCTCACAGAATGAAGCGATCTGGTCGCGCCAAGGCTGATTAGCCAAGTAATTAGAAATTGTCATTTGGGTGAAATTAGAAGGGCAAAGAATTGAAGATTCACTGGCTACGACCAATTTATCTTTTAACGATTGCGGAACTAACGCCCAGCCGACACGTAATCCTGGTGAGATGGTTTTAGAGAAAGAACCAAGATAGATAACATTTTCAGAATCTTCAGCGCGCATGGCATTCGGTGAAGGCTTATCAAAACCTAGAAGGCCATAAGGGTTATCTTCAACTACAAAAATCTGCTCAACTCGGCAAATTTCAAGAATCTCAGTGCGGCGGTTAGCTGGCAATAAAACACCAGAAGGGTTCTGGTAATTCGGAATCAAATACAAAAATTTAATCTTGCGACCGGCAGCACGCAGGGTTTTAATGGCTTGTCGTAGCGATTCCGGAACCATGCCATCGTTATCTGTTTCAACGTGCACAACTGAAGCTTCATATTGGCGGAAAGTTCCGAGTGCGCCAACATATGAAGGAGCTTCAGCCAAAATTACATCGCCTGGATCAATAAAAATACGAGAAATTAAATCAAGTGCTTGTTGTGAACCAGTGGTTACAACAACATCATCTGGATTAGCGCGAATTCCTTCAAGCGCCATAACTTCACAGATTTGCTCACGTAATTTTGGATGGCCCTGACCGCTGCCGTACTGCAACGCTTCTTGACCTTGAGTTAAAATTAAATCAGAGACAACTGAAGCCATCATTTCCATTGGCAAAGCAGAAAGATTTGGCATTCCGCCCGCTAGTGAAACAATCTCAGGGCGTGAAGCAACCGCGAATAACGAACGAATTTCACTTGCGACCATGCCAGTAGCACGGTGCGCGAAACGTTCCTCAAGGTTCTGAGGAGTCCCGGTGTGAAAGCGAGTTGTTAAGTCGGACATCTGCGAATCATCCCATAAAGAGGCGCGAATACGCGCAGGTTAATTACTGCGAAGGCCAGCTTTACGTAGGTCAGAAAGTCGCAACATTCCAGTTTTAGCGTCATCTTCGGATGCTAAATAAAGACGTTGAATTGCAATAACTATTGATTCGGCAATTACATCGCGGAAATCGGCACGGCCTAGGCGTTCGGCGTCGCCGGGATTCGTTAAATATCCCAAATCAACCCTAACTGTCGGCGCTTTGGTTAAACGCAATAAATCCCAAACTTTGGCATGGGAGTGACAATTAACTAAATCGGTGCGAGCGCAAATTTCGCGCTGCACAAGCGAGGCAAATCTTTCACCGACAACTGAATGAAGCGAGTGCAAGTCGCTACCGTAGTAATAAGTAGCTACGCCATGAGCGCTCTCGGTTGGATAGCGGTCGGCATGAAAAGAGATAAGTAAATCCGCTGAAGTTTTATTAGCTAAATCAACCCGTTCTTGTTGTGTCGGGCAGTTATCTTTTCCACGAGTTAAAAACACACTTACACCGAGAGCTAATAAACGACCTTCTAAACGTTGCGCAATATCATAAACAATTTCGGCTTCTTCAATTCCGAAACCACTCACGCCGCGACTTTCGCCACCATTACTTGGATCCAACACAATTATTTTATCTGCCAGCGCCGGCCCACGATTTTTATGTGAAACATCTTCACGTAATCGAACCGGTGCACCACCGCTAACAATTGTGGTTAATCGCAGCAACGCAATAATTGTGGCTGGACCACATTTACCGTCAACAGTTACACCAACAGATTTTTGAAATTCACTGACCGCACTAGATGTGCGAGGACCATAAATGCCATCAACTCGACCGCAATCAAAACCCATTTCAACTAATCGGTTTTGCAGAGTTGCTACATCATCGCCATGCATTAACGCCGGCGTAGTGATGTGAAGCGAGCGATCACCAAGTTTCCATCGCGCTTCTTCTAGTGCGCGCGAAGTTACATCGTCAATCAGACCTGTAACTGTTAATCCGCGACCCTGTTGAAAGGAACGAACCTCATCTGGCGTTAGCTCTTTCATGATGGTTGCAGATCTAAGGAAATAGCGGCTTAGATAAAACCTTCGAGTTCTTTAAGCAAAGCAGGCTTTGGCTTAGCACCGATAATTGTTTTAACTACTTCGCCATTTACAAAAACATTAAGGGTTGGAATTGAAGTAATTCCATATTTGATTGCAATGGCTGATTCTTCGTCAGTATTTAACTTAACGATCTTGATCTTGTCGCCATGCTCGTTAGCAATCTCATCAAGGATTGGTCCAACTGCGCGGCAAGGCCCACACCATTCGGCCCAGAAATCAACCAAAACAGGGGTGCTGCTCTTAAGTACTACATCTGCGAAATTTGCAGTTGTGACAGGGGTTGCTGCGCTCATTTTTTGCTCCTTGTGTTTACTTTTTCTAATTTAATACTGGTATGTAGGTACTTTAGTGGTGCGATAAGAATTTTTCAGCATCTAGCGCTGATTGGCAGCCTGTGCCCGCGGCTGTAATAGCCTGACGGTAAGTGTGGTCAACCAAATCACCGCAAGCAAATACGCCAGTTAGGTTTGTGCGAGTTGATCCGTTTTCTACAACTACATAACCTTCGCCATCTAGCGTGACTTGATCTTTTACTAGCTCATTTCTTGGATCATGGCCGATTGCCACAAATAATCCAGTGAAATCACGTTTAGAAACTTCGCCAGTGACTGTGTTCTTAAGCGAAAGTGCTTCTACTTTTTCGGCACCCAATACATCGATTACTTCGGTGTTCCAGAGCATTTCAATTTTTGGATTAGCAAAAGCGCGCTCGGCCATAATCTTTGAAGCACGTAATGAATCACGACGATGAATCAAAACAACTTTGCTAGCAAATTTAGTTAGGAAGGTTGCTTCTTCAACTGCTGAATCGCCACCACCAACAACTGCAATAGTTTGATCACGGAAGAAAAAGCCATCGCAAGTAGCACACCAAGAGACGCCGCGACCGGAAAGTCGCTTTTCATTCTCTAACCCAATTTCGCGATAAGCCGAACCCATCGCCAAAATAACTGACTTAGCTTTTACGGTATTTCCAGAACCATCCTTAAGAACTTTAATCGGCCCAGAAAGATCCATTTCAACAATATCGTCAGTAATTAAATTCGCACCAAAACGCTTTGCTTGCTTACGCATTGCATCCATTAAATCTGGACCCATAATGCCATCAATAAACCCTGGGAAGTTTTCAACCTCAGTAGTGTTCATCAGCGCACCACCAGCAGTTACAGAACCTTCATAAATTATTGGATTTAATTGGGCGCGTGCCGCATAAATAGCAGCGGTGTAACCCGATGGGCCAGACCCAACGATTACTAAATTCTCTACTTCACTCATGGCTTCACCATAACCTTTCCAGAACCGGTTTTAATCCTTTTTTCGCAATTTACCGCGTGAAGAGCGCAACAACCCGGTAATCATTGAAATCTCTGCAACGCGCAACAACTTCGCAACTAAGAAGTATCCAATTGCACTGACCGACATGACCAAAAGCAGTGCTAAAGGCCCGTGCCAATCAAAAATACGGCTAAGCGCAAACATTGGACCCATAGCAATAACAGCGGCCAGGATCAGCTTTGAGTGCTGCCCCATAAACTGTGAAAAATGAATTTTTCCAACATGTTTTTTAATTAACTTTATTGTAATTACGATGCCAACTATGTAACTAATTGAGAAAGCCAAACCTAAACAAATGGTGACATATTCGTTTTCGACGGTGTTAAGGATTACATAAGAAAGCGCTACTGCGATCAGGTTAATAATAAAAATAGATACAACTTGAGTTTTAGTATCTTCAAAAGCATTAAAACCGCGAACCAAAATAAGATTTATTGAAAACGCGATCAAACCAAAACTAAGCGCTGACAAAACATAACCAATATAAGACGAATCGCTACGACTAATACCAAAGAAGAGAACTTCTGTGATTAAAGGACCAAAGAAAGCTAAACCAACAGCGCTAGGAATCGTGATAACTCCAACTAAGCGAATAGCTCTAACTAATTGTGATTTAACTTCTTCAAAATCTTTAGCGATTGCTAACCTAGACAAATGAGGCAACAAAGCCGTAATTATTGAAATTGTCACGATTGAATAAGGTAATAACATAATTAGATATGCGTTGCTATAAGGGGTAAAACCAACACCACGAGCGATTCCCTCTTGAGCACTGCGAACCGCAGCGCTAGTAGCAACGTTTACTGTCACTAAGTATCCAAGTTGAGAAATCAAAACATAAACCAAAGTCCAGCCAGCTAATCTGAAAGACTTTCCAAGACCGGCGAAACCGAACCGTAAACGCAATTTGATTTTAGTACGAGCAATAACTGGAATTAGAACCAGAGCTTGAACCACGACACCTAAAGTTGTGCCCCAGCCCAAAACTGCAACTTGGGTATCGGTAATTGTGTCAGCGCTGATATTTGGGACGTAATAAAGGAAGCCACCTAACAAGACCACGCCAACTAAGTTATTTAAAATTGGGGCCCACATTAGCGGTGCAAATGAGCCTCGAGCATTGGCTACTTGACCCAACATTGCATAAAGACCTAAGAAGAAGATTTGCGGCAAGCAATAACGCATAAATGCCACAGTTATTGAATATTCATTCTCAAATCCTGGAGTTGTGAACTCAGGTGCATAGATGCGAACTAAAACTGGCGCGAAAATCATGCCGATTACAGTTAAACCAAGTAATAAAGCGCTGATAGTTGTTACCAAACGCGAAGCAAAACCAACACCACCATCTTCGTCTGCAAAGGAGCGAATTAACTGCGGAACAAAAATCGCAGTTAACGCACCACCAACAACCAAGTTATAAATAATATTAGGCATCGTATTTGCGACGTTATATCCATCAGCAAGCAAAGCAGTGCCAAGTGCTGCAACAAGTAGAACACCACGAATAAAACCAGTAATGCGCGAAATTATGGTGCCGATCGCCATAACGCTAGAGGCGCGATATAGATCTACTGGTTTCATTTTCTACTCCGTCGCACTCGACGAACTGTTTGCAAAGTTGCCGCAACAAAGAGTAAGACCGCAGCGCTAGAAGTAAACCAAGCCACTCTCGAATCAACCACCGAAAGATTTAAATTTAATTGCGAATACTTTGTAATTGGCACACCTTTAGCATCAGTTAAACGTGCCGCTACGGTGACAGTGCCTGGCGTTATTACATTAGCCGGAAGCAACAGTTGCATTTTGGAGTTTGGAGCAATACTCACGTCAGCAATACCAGCAATCTGAACTCTTGAATTTCGAGGTAGTAGTTCTAAATTTACCTTTACTGGTGTGCTGAAGTTATTAACTAAAGTGACCGGAATTTCAACCGAAGCGGAAGTTAAGCGATAGCGACCGGAAACAACTTTTAACTTTCGGTCTGAGCGGATAACTTCCTTTTCGGCGCTCTTTAATAATCGAGCTCGAAAATCTTTATTAACATCAGGGTTAAGTAAACGAGCTAGTTGCAGCCGTAAAGTTGTTAGTTCAGGGGCATCGACTACTCGGCTTAAAGTGGTTAACTTCCTTCGGTTCTCGGCATAGTCAATCCGTAGCGAATTATTGCTTTGCAAGGATCCCTCGCTGTATTTACCTAATTTATCGCTAATTACCGGGCGAGCTAAGAAGGTTGTCAAACGCTTATTTGCATGAAAATAGTAGTAATTCAATTCACCGGGTGCGTAATTCTTAAGTAAACGGTAAGCCGGATTTCCATAAGGCAGAACAATCACTTGATCACTACTAGAAATGAATGAAAATTGATTTAACCAATTGGTTGCGACATATGAACCAATGCCGTCAATCTTTTCGCCACTTTCTAAACCAATTTTATAATCATCTTTCATTGCAATTACATCGTCAATGAATGCGGTATCAACCACCCAAATACGTGGCCGGTTAGCTGGATAGAAAACCAATTTACCTAAATCGCCAGTAGGCGCTAAACGTGTAGCCAGTTCATCGCTATAAAAATAACCACTGAAATTACGATTTGGTTCAGTAACTAGCCTAATAACTTTGGCCTCAGCCGCCTGGGCGGGTAGATAGGTAAATTGCAGCCCAAGAATTAAAGTTAAAACTAACCAGATTCGTTTCATAATGAAATCTCGCCACTTTTTGCAATCAACTTCTTTTCATCTGGGTACGCCAACCGTTCTACAATTTCAGAGAGCGGGAACCAGGAAACTTCATCTACTTCAGTAATTTGTGGGGTTAGCTCACCGGATACTTCCTTGAAAATAAAGTGATGAACTGTCTTGTGAATTCTTTTACCACCAGCCATAAACCAAAAATCAATCACCCCAATAGATTTAGTGATCTCTGAAGTAATCCCGGTTTCTTCCTGCACTTCACGAATAGCAGCTTGCTCTGGGGTTTCACCCGCTTCAATGTGTCCTTTTGGTAGTGACCAAAGCAAACGTTCGCGTGATGCATCTTTATGATCGATGCGACCGATTAAAAGTCCGCGCGTTCCGGAAAAATCGATAACTAAACCGCCGGCACTGACTTCATCAACACGTTTTGCGTAAGGTCGACGCTCAGGACTCTTCTTATTTGGCGTGTTACCCGAACTCTTATCAGGGGCTTTTGGAGCAGGCGAATTGCCATCGGTTGGGGTGGTAACTGCTTGTGGGGCGCGATTGCCGGGACGTCTACGTCGCCGCTTTTTCTTCGTACCTTCGCTGCCCGCACTAGGTGCCGGGGTCATGGACCAAGGGTAGTCCTCTAGCCTTACCTATTGTGACGAGTCCATTAGGTGCCGCAGGCGAAATAGCTATTCGCTCGCTTATCGAACGCGCCCCCCTAGCCAGTTCGCTGGCCGCTGCCTATAAATCGGCCGGGTACAAGTTGGCCTTAGTTGGCGGGCCAGTTCGCGATGCAATTTTAGGACGCTTAGGAAACGATTTAGATTTCACGACTGATGCGCTGCCGCTAGAGAGCAAAAAGATTCTAAAAATCTGGGGCGAAAACATTTGGGATACCGGAATTGAATTCGGAACTGTTGCAGCAAAACGTGGTGACACAACCGTTGAAGTAACAACATACCGTAGTGATAAATACGATCCAGAAAGTCGCAAACCCGAAGTTGAATTCGGTGACAATATCGCAGGTGATTTATCACGTCGAGATTTCACGGTTAACTGCATGGCGCTTGAATTAACAACTGCAACACCTGAATTTATAGATCCATTTAACGGATTAGCTGATTTAGCAAAACAAATTCTGCGCACCCCCGTAACACCTGAACAATCTTTCTCGGATGATCCATTGCGAATGATGCGTGCTGCTCGTTTTGCCAGCCAATTAAATTTCGAAATCGAAGAATCAACGCTGTTGGCGATGAAAGATATGGCAGCTCGAATTTCAATTGTTTCGGCAGAACGTGTGCGCGACGAATTTACTAAAATGTTAATGTCGAGCAATCCTCGCCGCGGTATTTCCATCATGGTCGACACTGGATTAGCAGCGCTAGTAATTCCAGAAATCCCAAAGTTAAAATTAGAAATAGATGAACATCATCACCACAAAGATGTTTACGAGCATTCGATAACTGTCTTAGAACAAGCAATCGCGCAAGAAGAACGTTTAGGTGGTCCTAACTTAGTAATTAGGTTAGCTGCTTTAATGCACGACATCGGAAAACCTAAAACGCGTGCGCTAATTGAAGGTGGCGGAGTCTCCTTCCATCATCACGAAGTTGTTGGCGCTCGCTTGGCTCGGGAACGACTTAAGAAAATGCGCTACTCCAGTGAAGTAGTGGAATCGGTTGAAACCCTTACTGCACTGCATCTGCGCTTTCATGGCTATGGTGATGGCGAATGGACTGACTCGGCAGTGCGACGCTACGTGCGTGATTCTGGCGATTTACTGGTTCATTTACATGTGTTAACTCGGGCTGATTGCACGACCCGAAATGTGCGAAAGGCCGAACGCTTAGCCAGCGCTTATGAATCTCTAGAAGCCCGCATTGCAAGACTTATGGAAGCTGAAGAGCTAAATAAAATTCGCCCTGATCTAGATGGTGCTGCAGTTATGCAATTGCTTAACTTAAAACCTTCAGCGACAGTTGGAAAAGCCCTCGACTTCTTACTTGAATTGCGGTTAGAACGTGGCCCATTGGGTGAAGAAGAAGCCACAAAAGAGTTACTTGCTTGGTGGCAGGAATTTTCCGCGTCTTAATAATCGAACCGC
>CAJAFH010000100.1 GCA_903939005.1 uncultured Actinomycetes bacterium
ATAGTAAATGTCTAATCTGCTAGTTACCGATATTGGCTGCCTCGTCACAAATGAGAGATCAATTGATGGCACCCCACTTGGCATAATTCATGATGCAGCTTTTTCGGTAACTGATGGAAAAATATCTTGGGTCGGCTCACGGAGCGAAGTAAAAGTTAGCGAACATAAAAACGTGGTCAGCGCTAAAGGTAAAACCGTTATTCCTGGCTTTGTCGATAGCCATAACCATTTGGTTTTTGCCGGTGATCGAGCAGCTGAGTTTTCTGCACGCATGCAAGGTCAACCATATGCAGCAGGTGGTATCAACTACACAGTTGAACAAACTCGGAGCGCAAGTGATGAAGAGTTACGTGCAAACGTTGCAGCTCTTGTCGCTGAAGGTTTAACTTCGGGCACAACTACTGTCGAAATTAAGTCAGGCTATGGGCTCTCAGTTGCAGATGAGCTACGCAGTCTAGAAATAGCTCGTGAATTCACTGAAGAAACCACATTCTTAGGCGCACATGTTGTGCCGACTGAGTTCAAAAGTGCCCCAGAAGATTACGTAGCAATGGTTTGCGGACCAATGCTTGAAGCCGTTGCCCCGCTTGCCAAATGGATCGATGTTTTCTGTGATCGCGGCGCATTTACCCCAGCTCAAACTCGCCAGATTCTAAAAGCCGGAATTGCTAAAGGTTTATTACCTAGATTGCATGCTAATCAACTTGAGCCAGGTGAAGGAATCAAAGTGGGCGTTGAATTAGGCGCTGCATCTGTTGATCACATTTCGCATTTTGACGATTCTGATATTGCAGCTTTAGCTAATTCAAAGACAGTGGCCACATTCTTGCCCGGCGCTGAATTCTCTACCCGCAGCGAGTACCCAGATGCTCGGCCAATGTTTGCAGCTGGCATTAACGTTGCCATTGCCAGTGATTGCAACCCCGGAACTTCTTACACCACCAATCTGCCACTAATGATTGCATTGGCAGTTCGCGAGATGTTTTTCACGCCAGAGCAAGCCTTATGGTCTGCCACAAAAGGCGGCGCTCTAGCACTACGTCGAAAAGATGTTGGGCACTTGAGCGTTGGTGCAAAAGCTGATTTTTCAATTCTAAGTAGTACCTCTTATCTGCATCTGGCATATCGGCCAGGTGTTAACTTAATAGAACAGGTATGGCGCAATGGCAACCAGATCAGCTGATCAAATCACTGAAGTAGTTCTCGGAATTTCTGGGTTAACTTTCGCAGAAGTAATAGCCGTTTCTCGCTTCGGGGCGAAAGTTTCTATTTCGGCAGAAAGTGCTACCGCGATTAACAGTTCTCGCAAATATATTGAAGAGTATGCCGCTGGCGGAATTCCGGTTTACGGCGTATCAACTGGTTTTGGCGCACTTGCTAACCGTCATATCGATGTTAAAGATCGCGCCCAATTGCAAAAATCACTTATTCGTTCACATGCTGCTGGCGTTGGCCCAGCAGTTGAACGCGAAGTTGTACGTGCGCTAATTCTCTTGCGCTTGCGAACCATGGCATCTGGCCGCACAGGTGTACGACTGAAGCTTGCTCAAACATATTGCGATCTGCTTAATGCCGGAATTACCCCCGTAGTGCCTGAATTTGGCTCACTTGGCTGCAGTGGCGATTTAGCTCCGTTGTCTCATTGCGCCTTAGCGCTTATGGGCGAAGGCCGAGTCCATGATGCCAATGGCGTTGAAATGGAAACCGCCAAAGCACTTGCTGCTGCGGGAATTAAGCCAATCGAGCTAGAAGCCAAAGAAGGTTTAGCGCTAATTAACGGTACTGATGGCATGCTCGGGATGTTGATCATGGCGATTAATGATTTAACTGAACTTTGCACAGTTGCTGACATAACAACTGCCATGAGTATCGAAGGCTTACTTGGTACAGACCGTGTTTTCGCCCCAGATCTGCATTTCCCATTACGACCACAAGTTGGTCAGGCGCAAAGCGCAGCAAATATATTTGCGATGTTAAAAGGTTCACCTATTGTGGCTTCGCATCGGGAAAATGATTCGCGCGTGCAAGATGCTTACTCACTTCGTTGCGCCCCACAAGTTGCCGGCGCAGTTCGCGACACAATTGCCCATGCCGAAACTATTGCGACTCGAGAATTAGCAAGCGCGATTGATAATCCAGTTGTACTGCCCGATGGCCGAGTTGAATCATATGGTAATTTCCATGGTGCACCAGTTGGCTATGTTTTAGATTTTCTAGCAATTGCAGCTGCTGATTTAGGTTCAATTGCCGAACGTCGTACTGATCGTGCACTAGATCAAAATCGTTCAGCTGGCTTACCGCCATTCTTGG
>CAJAFH010000101.1 GCA_903939005.1 uncultured Actinomycetes bacterium
CGGCCAACATTCTTGCCTGGGTGAAAGTGAGTACCGCGTTGACGAACAAGAATTTCGCCACTGTTTACTAGTTGGCCACCAAAACGCTTGATGCCTAAGTACTGTGGATTTGAATCGCGACCGTTACGTGTCGAGGAGACACCCTTCTTACTTGCCATTTCTGCGCTCCCTTACTTCACGCCGTTGATGGCGGTAATTTTTACTTTAGTTAACTGTGCGCGGAAACCTTGACGACGGCGGTGACCGGTCTTGTTCTTGTAGCGCAGGATGTCAATCTTTGGTCCCTTTAGCTCTTCAAGAACTTCGCCAGTTACTTTTACGCCAGCTAGAACTTTTGGATCAGAGGTAATGCTCGCACCGTCAACGACGAGTACGGCAGCAAATGACACGGTTGAACCTGTCGCACTATCGATGCGATCGACAACGATGGTCTCGCCAACTTCGACTTTCTCTTGGCGGCCGCCAGCCTTCACGATTGCATACACAGTGGAGCTCCAGTTCTAAATTAGGCAGCGCACCCGATGGGCGCGAGCAGGGGTTAAGGATACGGATTGCCCGTACCCTGGGTCAAACTGAGGTTTTACTCGGTAGCCGAGCTTCCGGGGGTAATAATCCCTGAACTGGCAGCCCGACGACGCTTCTTGCGAGGTCCTGAGGCAGCAGGCTCGGCTGGGGGTTGGGTTACCGCAGGTTCTTCAATTTCAAAAGTTTCGGTATCTGAATCGGTATTTGAGTCAGTATTTGAGTCGTTGCCTGACTCAGTTTCGATCTCTTTAGCTACCGGAACTGGAGTGGCCTTAATTTTGATTGGTTCCATATGAATGTGGATTCCGCGACCAGCACAACTATCGCAAGTTGTTGAGAAAGCTTCGATTAGACCTTGGCCAACGCGCTTTCGAGTCATCTGAACTAGACCGAGTGAAGTTACTTCAGCAACTTGATGCTTGGTGCGATCGCGACCAAGGCATTCAACTAGGCGACGCAGAACTTGTTCGCGGTTAGATTCCAAAATCATATCGATGAAGTCGATAACGATGATTCCGCCTAAGTCGCGCAAGCGAAGTTGACGAGCAATTTCTTCAGCTGCTTCAAGGTTGTTCTTGGTAACAGTCTCTTCGAGAGAACCACCCTTACCAATAAATTTACCGGTGTTAACGTCGATCACGATCATTGCTTCAGTGCGATCGATAACTAGCGAACCACCTGAAGGCAAATAAACTTTGCGATCAAATGCTTTTGCTAATTGCTCTTCGACGCGGAAGTCAGCAAATAGATCGCCGACACCTGTGTATTTTTCAATCTTAGAAACTAATTCAGGTGCGATAAAACCAAGATAATTATTGATCTCATCCCATGCCCCGCTGCCCTGCACTGTTAACTTACGGAAATCTTCATTGAAGATGTCGCGAATGACTCGAACAGCTAAATCTGGTTCAACATAAATCGCTGCAGGTGCGTGGAAGTTTGGGTTGATTGACTTCTGATAGATATCTTCCCATTGTGCTTTTAAGCGGGCGACATCATTCGTTAAATCTTCTTCCGAAACTCCTTCGGCTGCTGTGCGCACAATTACGCCAGCAGTTTCTGGGATTAAATTCTTTAGGATCGCTTTTAAGCGATTACGTTCTGGCTCCGGCAAGCGCTTAGAAATACCGCTCATACCGCCGCCAGGCACATAGACCACATATCGACCAGGCAAGGAAACTTGGCTAGTTAAGCGAGCACCTTTCTGGCCAATTGGATCTTTAGTAACTTGCACTAGAACTGGTTGACCAGACTTTAGAACAGTTTCAATTTTGCGTGGCTCTGATTCAGAAATTCCAGCAGAATCCCAGTTAACTTCGCCGGCATATAAAACCGCGTTACGTCCTTTTCCAATATCAACGAAGGCAGCTTCCATACCTGGCAATACGTTTTGCACGCGACCAAGATAGATATTTCCAACGTAAGAAAGATTGGTATTGCGGTTTACATAGTGCTCAACCATGACGTTATCTTCGATAACTGCGATCTGGGTGCGATCAGCAATCTGGCGAACTAACATCTCGCGGTCAACGTTCTCGCGACGAGCAAGTAAATCGGTATCAGTAATGATTGTGCCGCGACGACGATATGGCTCGCGATAATCTGAACGGTATTCACGATCACCACGTGAACTTGGGCGATCATTTCGCTCACGACGATTGCGCTTTGGATCGTTACGAGTTGGGCGCTCTTTTGTTTCGCGCACCTTTACAACTGTTACAACACCATCTTCTTCGACTACTTCACCAGCTACTGCGCCATCTCCAGTTGCGCGACGACGACGGCGGCGACGGTGAGTACCGGTGCCATCATCTTCAGTTTCGCTCTCTTCGGTATTTTCATCAGTGCTTGAATTCTCATCAGTATTCGCAGTCCCTGGCTTGCGGCGACCGCGGCCACCACGACGACGGCGACGACCACGTGAACTATCTTCGCTATCTGAATCGCTCTCGCCTTTGGCATCGCTATCAACAGCAGTATCTTCGGTAGCCGCTTTAGCAGGTTCCACTTTTTTGGTAGCTGCCTTTTTGGCAGGAGCTTTTTCAGCAATGGGCGCTGCTTGAAAGATTGCTACTGGGATTGCAGCAGCCTTTTTAGCCGGTTTGGTTTTCTTCTCATCAGGGCTCGCAGCTTCAACGCTGGCCGATTCTGTATTTGCAGCAACCGGGGTAGTTTCTGGGCTTACTTCAGCCTTAACCTTGGGAGTCTTTTTAGCCGCGCGCTTACGCGGGTTTTTTGGCGCAATTGCCATGTGTTCAAATCCTAAATGCACTCACTGAGTGCGGGTCTGGCTTAA
>CAJAFH010000102.1 GCA_903939005.1 uncultured Actinomycetes bacterium
ACTTAGCCGAGATTTTCCCAGGAGAAGTTCGCTACGCCCGAGATGCGTTCGAGGGCTTGCGTTTAATGGATGCGATCATGGCGGTTAAACGTGGTGAACCAGGGGCTGCGCTGCCTGCGTTACGTGCGCGAAAGGTTAAGTCAACTCGCAATATTGAAATCAGTGAAGAAATTGATACCAAGCGCAGCGATGTAGCACTTGATATTGATATTCCCAATGTGCCGTTCTTCGGATCCCGAATCGTTAAAGGAATTCCGCTCGCCGATTACTCGGGCATGCTTGACGAACGTGCTCTGTTCATGGGGCAGTGGGGTCTTAAAGGTGCTCGCGGTGAATACGATGCAATGGCTGAGACAGAAGGTCGACCACGTCTTCGCGCGCTGCTAAACCAAGTTCAATCAGAAGGTTGGCTAGAGGCGGCAGTTGTTTATGGCTATTTCCCATGCGTTAGCGAAGGCAATGAACTCATAATTCTGCATCATGAAGGGCCGGATAAAGGAAAAGAGCGAACTCGGTTCTCGTTCCCACGTCAGCGTCGAGATCGCCGTTTATGCATAAGTGATTTCTTCGTAAGTAAAGAGTCAGGCAAAGTCGATGTCGTTGCTTTCCATGTTGTAACAATGGGTAACACCATTAGTAAAGCCGCCGCTGAACTATTCGCTAAAAACGAGTACCGTGAATATCTAGAACTGCATGGGTTGTCTGTGCAGCTAACTGAAGCACTCGCTGAGTACTGGCATCAACGTATCCGTGAGGAGATGCAGGTGCGCGCTGAAGATGCGCCTGACCTACAAGGCATTCTTGATCAGGGCTACCGCGGTTCGCGTTATTCATTTGGTTATCCAGCTTGCCCAGATATTGAGCAGCAAGTTCAACTTTGCGAACTATTAGAGCCTGGTCGAATTGGTGTGGAACTTTCCGAAGAATTCCAACTGCACCCAGAACAGTCGACAAGTGCAATCATTGTGCATCACCCTGAAGCAAAATATTTCAATGCAAACTAATCCGCTTAAGGAATTCTATAGCGCCGTTTTTTTTGACAAGGATGGTTAATTAGTCGACTCCGAACCACTTTGGTTGGAATCTGAAACTGAGATGATGGCCGAGTTTGGTTATCAATGGTTGGAGTCCGATCAAGCTGCTTGTTTAGGTGGGCCGCTAGATCGTGTCGGCAATTACATGTCGGGCTTAATTGGCGGCAAGCGAGATGGTCATTCACTAATGCTCGAAATCATTGAGCGAATGGTTTTGAAGTTCAAGGGCGAACTGCCATTCATGCCTGGCGCAGTTGAACTAATCACAGATCTTCGTGAGCATGGCATTGAGCTAACTCTGGTCTCGGCTAGCCCTAGATCATTGGTAGATGCTGCGCTGAGCAATTTTGCCGAAAGTCCATTCGCCCGATCGATCTCAAGTAACGATGTGAAAATTACTAAGCCAGATCCAGAAGGGTATCTATTAGCCGCTTCGAGTGGGGGACATGACATTTCCAATTCACTAGTACTAGAAGATTCCTTAACTGGTGTAACGGCAGCTAAAGCTTCCGGCGCTTGGGTCCTGGCGGTACCGCACTTAGTTCCGATTGAGAAAAGCGGCAGAGTTGATGTTACTGATTCACTGACTAACTGGAGTTACGAAAAATTAGCAATTAAGTATGCGCAGGACAGATCGCTTTAAAGTAACACCAATCACATAGCCGTGACGGCTTAGTTGGCCACATATCTTTCTCAATAGCTAGTTTTATTTCACTTGCAATGCGAATTAACGTCGCTTCAGTTGCAGCTAGATCGGCCAAAGTTGGAACACTTTTTACCAGAGCACCATCGCCTAAAT
>CAJAFH010000103.1 GCA_903939005.1 uncultured Actinomycetes bacterium
ATGCCTTCCGTGGCGCAACTATTCGAAACATTATGCAGTTCGAACTTGATTACCCAAATGCGACCACGATTTTGCTCGAACAAAATTATCGATCTACCCAAAATATTCTGAACGCCGCGAATGCGGTCATTACTCAGAATGAGTCGCGCAAAGAGAAAAACCTTTGGTCACAAGCCGGTGCCGGTGCGCCATTAGTCGGTTATGTTGCCGAATCCGAACACGATGAAGCTGAATTTGTTAAAGACGAAGTTCGCTCTCTGATGGATAAAGGTCTTTCAACGCCTGGCCAAACTGCAGTTTTCTATCGCACCAATGCGCAATCTCGTGTCTTTGAAGAAGTATTCATGCGGGCAGCGCTGCCTTACAAAGTAGTTGGTGGGCTGCGCTTCTATGAGCGCAAAGAAGTTAAAGATTTACTCAGCTACTTACGAGTTATTGCAAACCCCGAAGATGAAGTTTCATTGCGCCGGGTAATTAATTATCCAAAGCGCGGAATCGGTGATCGAGCACTTGAGATTCTCGAGGCACATGCCAAGTCTCGTGGCTACTCATTCTGGGGTGGCCTTACCGCAGCAGCTGAAGCCCCTGAAATTCCACCAAAAGCTGCGCAATCAATCAGACAATTCACCGACATGATTAGCGCGTTGGCGGTACTAGTTGAAGCAAAGGTGCGCCCATCAGTAATCGTCGAAGCCGTCCTTGAACAATCTGGATTGTTATCCGAGCTTGCCAATAGCACAGACCCACAAGATGAAGTTCGCGTTGAGAATCTAAAGGAACTCTTAGCCGTTGCTATGGAGTATGAAGAACGCCCCTTTGAAGAGTTAACTGAAGATGAAGAAATTTCGCTATCGGGTTTCCTCGAAAAAGTTTCGCTAGTTGCTGATTCAGATCAGATTCCAGAAGGTGAAGATCATGGTGGGGTAGTGACTTTAATGACGCTACACACCGCTAAAGGTTTAGAATTTCCAACCGTATTTCTAACTGGCATGGAAGATGGAATTTTTCCACATTCGCGAACGCTGGGTGAAAAAGATGAAATTGAAGAAGAACGTCGGTTGGCCTATGTGGGCTTAACTCGCGCGCAAGAGCGACTTTATATTTCGCGGGCTGAATATCGATCTTCTTGGGGTGCACCAAATTACAATCCGCCTTCTAGATTTCTCGATGAGATTCCAACCGATGTAATTGAATGGCGAAATCACAACGTGATATCTCCATCGTTGATTCGCAAACCACGAGTTGCAACTGCGCCACCACCACGGGCAACTGGGCGCAAGGCACCATCTGGAATTACTTTGGCGATTGGCGATCGTGTGTCACATGACACATTTGGATTAGGCACAGTTGTCGGCACTGCTGGCGAGGGCGATAAGAGCGAGGCCACCATTAACTTCGGACAATACGGCGATAAGCGTTTGCTATTGCGCTATGCACCTGTCGAGAAGCTCTAGTATTAGGCAGGTTTCACGCGTCGTTCAAGCTCTTAAGCAAACAAGGAAAGCGGTCAACTAGTGGATTTATACGAATACCAAGCTCGCGATCTATTTGAAAAGCATGGCGTACCTGTATTGCCAGCTGCGATCGCAACTACAGCCGACGAAGCCGAAGCAGCCGCTATAAAAGTTGGCGGCAAAGTAGTCGTTAAAGCTCAAGTAAAAGTTGGCGGCCGCGGAAAAGCTGGTGGCGTTAAGTTGGCTGTTGACCCAGCCGATGCCCGCGAAAAAGCTAGTGCAATTTTGGGTATGGATATTAAAGGCCACGAAGTTCGCACCGTAATGATTGCAGCAGCTGCACCAATTGAATCTGAATATTATTTAGCAATTCTGCTTGATCGTTCTAACCGCACCTTCTTAGTTATGGCTTCCGTTGCCGGCGGTATGGAAATTGAAGAAGTGGCTCACACAGCCCCTGAGAAGTTGGCAAAGATTCCAGTTGATTCAAATGTCGGTATCGATCTAGCTCGCGCTACCGAAATTATTGCAGCAGCAAAATTCCCGGCCGATGTTGCTGATCAAGTTGCATCAGTTCTAGTAAAACTTTGGGAAACATTCGTTTCTGAAGATGCCACACTTGTTGAAGTTAACCCACTAGTTAAAACTTCTGATGGCAAGATCATCGCGTTAGATGGCAAAGTAACTCTCGATGACAATGCTGGTTTCCGTCATCCCGATCACGAAGCACTTGTTGATCAAGCAGCTGAGAACGCGCTAGAGGCTGCAGCTAAAGCTAAGAATTTGAACTATGTAAAACTCGAAGGCCAAGTTGGCATTATTGGTAATGGCGCCGGCTTAGTAATGAGCACACTTGATGTGGTTGCCTACGCTGGTGAAAAATTCGGTGGTGTTCGCCCAGCTAACTTCCTAGATATTGGTGGCGGTGCATCAGCTCAAGTTATGGCCGATGGGCTTTCAATTATCTTGGGCGATAAAGATGTGAAGAGTGTCTTTGTAAATGTTTTCGGCGGCATAACCGCGTGCGATGCGGTAGCAAATGGCATCGTGCAAGCCCTTGAATTACTTGGTGCACAGGCCACTAAGCCAATTGTGGTTCGCCTTGATGGCAACAACGTTGTCGAAGGTCGCGCAATTTTGACAGCAGCTGCACACCCGCTGGTTGAACAGCTAGACACTATGGATGGCGCTGCCAATCGTGCAGCAGAATTGGCGGCTAAGTAAATGTCTATCTTCATTAACGCTGATTCAAAAATTATCGTTCAGGGTATGACTGGTTCTGAAGGAACTAAGCACACTCGCCGCATGCTGGCATCAGGTTCCAAAGTTGTCGGTGGCGTAACACCGGGCAAAGGTGGTCAATCTGTTGAGATCGATGGCCACAACTTGCCAGTCTTTAATACGGTTGGCGAAGCAATGGCAGCAACTGGTGCCAATGTTTCAGTAGTTTTTGTGCCACCTAAGTTTGCCAAGGCTGCAGTTGTCGATGCCATCGATGCGGCAATGCCTCTAGTAGTTGTTATCACCGAAGGAATTCCGGTTCACGATTCAGCTAGTTTCTATGCTTACTCATTAACTAAAGGAACCACTCGCATCATCGGGCCAAACTGCCCAGGTTTAATTAGTCCTGGTAAATCAAATGTCGGAATCATTCCGGCAAATATCACAGGTGCTGGCCCAATTGGTTTAGTTTCCAAGTCCGGCACATTGACTTACCAAATGATGTTTGAACTTCGCGATATCGGATTTAGTACTGCAGTTGGTATCGGTGGCGACCCAGTAGTCGGCACTACACATATCGATTGCTTGCGAGCATTCCAAGATGATCCCGAAACTGAAGCGATCGTAATGATTGGTGAAATCGGTGGCGATGCTGAAGAGCGTGCTGCTGCATTTATCGCTGAATATGTAACTAAACCAGTAGTCGGTTATGTTGCCGGCTTTACAGCACCTGAAGGCAAGACCATGGGTCACGCTGGCGCCATCGTTTCGGGTTCTTCCGGAACTGCGCAAGGAAAGAAAGATGCACTAGAAGCTGCTGGCGTTAAAGTGGGTCAAACCCCAAGTGAAACAGCGCGTTTATTGCGCGCCATTATGGGTCGCTAACAACAATGTTCCAGCGAGTCCTTGCGGTCACGTTGGCTCAAGTTGTACGCAGTATTTCGGTTGTTCTTCTACCGATCGCTTTTCTTTCGCTAATTGCATGGGCGACAGCAGGCAGCACAAATGGAAATACTTCTGATCCAGTTAGGGCTGCAATCTGGCTCTGGCTGGGCGCACATCATTTAGCTTTTAATTTAACAATTTCAGCAGGCGCTGCAGCTGGGTGGTTAACTTATTTGCCGCTAGGCGCTCTCGTATTTCCAATTTTGGCAATTCGTAGTGGCTTCAAACGCAGCATCGAGCGGTTAGATAACGATTATCAAAGTATTGCGCTAGCTCGCACATTATTTATTTCGTTATACGCGGGCATCACGGCAGCGATCGCTTATTTCGTAACAACTGATTCGGTAAAACCAGTTTGGTATTTAACGCCACTTGTCACGATTCCAATTGTTACCCTTTCAGTTTTAAGTGCTGAACGTCGCAAGATTTCGTCGCAGCCGATTTTCTTTGCCACTCGCATCATCGCCGCTTTTCTAGGATTTGGCTTCCTAGTTCTTGGTATTTTGCTATTGGTAAATGTAGGAACAGTTAAGGATTTAACTCAAGTGCTTGAACCCGGCATTCTGGGTGGCGTATTGCTGCTGATTTTAAATGTGCTCTATTTACCAAATGCGGCAGTAGCAACGATTGGTTACTTTGCCGGAGTTGGTTTCGGCATTGGAAACGGCACCATAATTTCTCCGTTGTCATATCAAGTTCCCGAAATTCCAGCTCTACCCATCTTGGGCGCTCTACCAACTGGCAAATTTCCTTGGGCGCTAATTGTAGTTCTGCTTTTTGTTGCAGCTGGAGTTGCGCTAACTAGTTGGACGCTAAATCAACGGCCCGAAGTACTTTGGCAAACTTTTACTTTAGTTTTATTGGCAATCGCCTTTATTAGCTGGACGGCAAGTGGATCTCTGATGACCGAGGCGCTTAGCGCTGTTGGTGTTTCGATTTGGAAAGTAACGCTTGCCATTGGCGTGGAAATGGCTATTGGCATTGGGTTAGCACGGGTTCTGCCGCGGTTAGATCGAGTCAGATGAAGAAAGTCGTAATTTTGGCTAGCGGCTCGGGCACTTTAGCTCGAGCAATCTTGACCGCTAACAAAGATTACGAAATCGCAGCTTTAATTTGTGATCGACCTGCTGCCAAAGTAATTGAAGTCGCAAATGAGTTCGGCATTAAAGTTGAATTACTTGAACTAGCCGGTGACCGGGCCACCTGGGATCAAGAGTTACTAAAGCTAGTATCAAAACATCAACCAGACTTAGTCGTCAGCGCTGGCTTCATGCGGATACTGGCCAAAGAGTTTGTAACCACTTTTAAGGTAATTAATAGCCACCCAGCTTTGCTGCCACTTTTCCCAGGAGCACATGCTGTGCGCGATGCGCTGGCAGCGGGAGCCACGCAAACAGGCACGACTATTCATTGGGTTGATGAAGGTGTTGATACTGGCGAGGTCATCGCACAGGAACGCCTAGAGATCACACCAACTGATACCGAGGAATCTTTACACGAACGCATTAAGATTATCGAACGCGGTCTCATCGTTGCGACCATTCCGCAAATTCTGGCCGAGTTAAAGTAGAAGGCAGCGCTGTTAATGAGCAATCGCAAACCGATCCGTCGCGCTTTACTAAGCGTTTACGATAAAGATCGCTTACTTGAAATCGGCGCAGCCCTTAGCAAGGCTGGGGTTGAGATTCTTTCTACCGGTTCGACTGCAGCAAATTTAGCCGCTGCCGGAATTGCAGTTACTGAAGTAAGTGATTACACCGGCTTTCCTGAAATAATGGGCGGACGTGTAAAGACTTTGCACCCACGAGTTCACTCGGGCATCTTGGCTGATCAAAACAATCCAGATCATTTAGCTGCGATTGCAGCGTTAGATATTGCACCCTTTGATTTAGTGATTATTAATCTCTACCCATTTGCCGCAACTATTGCTGCTGGCGCTTCATTTGCCGAAGCAATTGAGCAGATTGATATCGGTGGTCCATCGATGTTGAGAGGGGCCGCAAAGAATCATGGTTCAGTTGCAGTTATCAGCCAAACTTCGCAATATGACCAGCTATTAAATGCTTTAGCGGC
>CAJAFH010000104.1 GCA_903939005.1 uncultured Actinomycetes bacterium
ACAGTGCCAGCAGTTGCCAAATCGCGTACCCATTCGTGCTCTTTGGTGTATTTCAAATCTGCTGGAATGTTCGACATTTCACGCCTTTTCTCTAAGTTGTGTATCAGTTCAATCGAAAAGAATTATGGGCGAACCTTAGTACGGGCGATAGCATTTATGAAATATGAAATACCCGTGAATACATAAAGTGCTGTCCCCCAGACTGCAAAAGCCCAACCTAAAACGAAGGCAACCGTGCCCAGCCACGAATCCGAAAGCGCCAACAATAAGAACGGGAAGGCGTACAGGAGATTGAAAGTCGCTGCCTTACCTAAGAAAGTAACTTCGATGAGTGGCCGCTTGGTGATGCTGAGCCAGATGGAAAGTAGCCCCAAAATCAGATCGCGGCCCAACAAAGTTGCAATCAACCAAAGCGGAATCGCATCACGCAGATAAAGGGCAATCAAAACCGCCAAAATATATAAGCGGTCAATCGTCGGGTCGGCGATCTCACCAAAACGCGAGGTCTGACCCCAAGCTCTAGCTAGTTTGCCATCGAAATAATCTGTAGCTCCCCCGACGGCCAATACGGCTATCGCCCAACCATCAGCTTGTACATTCAAAGCTAAATGAAGAAAGAGCGGGATTCCGAGAAACCTCAGAAAAGTTAAGGCGTTAGGAATCGTCAGCATTACTCTTTGTCGCGTTCCTTGACTCGGATCGCCACCATGACTGGAGTGCCCGGGAATCCAAACTCCTCACGCAAGCGACGTTCGATGAAACGACGGTAAGAAGCCTCAATCCAGCCACTTGAGAAGATCACGAACTTCGGCGGCGCAATGCCAGCTTGAGTCGCATAGTAAATTTTTGGTTGTTTTCCGCCGCGAACTGGTGGTGGTGTCGCACCAATTAGGGCGCCCAGGAATGAGTTCAACTTGGCCGTCGGAACACGTTGTTCCCAACCACCAAGTGCGGTGCGCAAAGCTGGCGCTAAACGATCGCGGTGCCAGCCGGTCTTGGCCGCAACATTTACCCGTTGTGCCCATTCGACTTGATCGAGGTGACGATCGATTTCTTTATCAAGTTGATCACGACGATCTTCATCTACTAAATCCCATTTGTTCATCACGATGACCATTGCTTTACCGGCTTCTTCAACCATGGTGATGATTCGCAGATCTTGTTCCGAAATCGGATTAGATGCATCAA
This sequence comes from uncultured Actinomycetes bacterium, assembly GCA_903939005.1. GTDB lineage: Bacteria > Actinomycetota > Actinomycetes > Nanopelagicales > Nanopelagicaceae > Planktophila. The sequence goes on from CAJAFH010000104.1 coordinate 1,189, forward strand.
GTACAACGGCTGCAACTTCGCAACGCTCTAGCGCTGTTTGAGTTCGAAGCGTTGCGTAGTAATCAGTACCACTTGCTTGATTAGCGCGTTTACGTAAACCAGCAGTATCAATAAAACGCCAAACTTGATCGCCAATTTCAATTAATTCATCAACTGGGTCGCGAGTCGTTCCGGCAACATCATCAACAATTGAGCGAGTTTCGCCAGCTAGTGCATTTAGCAAACTTGATTTACCAACATTTGGTCGACCGATAAGTGCTACGCGACGATAACCATCTTGCACTTGTGCTCGACCAACTTGTGGAAGCTCAGCAACAATATGATCAAGTAAGTCACCACTACCGCGACCGTGCAGTGCTGAAACGAAATATGGCTCGCCTAAACCAAGGTTCCAAAGGGCATATGCATCAGATTCGGCGCCTTCATCATCGACCTTGTTTGCGATCAAAATCGTGGGCTTCTTTGCTTTACGCAATTCACTGACCAAAATGTCATCTTCATCTAGTGCGCCAACTTGAGCGTCAACGACGAAGGCAAGAACATCTGCTTCGCGCATTGCTTGTTCAGCACCTGCACTAACTTGAATTGAGATTCCATCCGGCTTTGCTTCCCAGCCGCCAGTGTCCATAACAATGAAACGACGACCGCCCCATTCGCATTCGTATTGAACCCGATCGCGAGTTACGCCAGGAGTATCTTCAACAATTGCTTCACGTCGACCAATGAAGCGATTAATCAGCGTTGATTTTCCAACGTTTGGTCGGCCCAAGATTGCAACCACTGGTAAACCAAGCAATTCACGCTGCTTTAGTAACTCCCAAATTCGATCAACGGTTTCTTCTAAACTCAAATGTGTTGAGTCAATAGTCAAAGCGTCGGGTGCTAAAGCCAGAGGTGAAACTTCGCGGGTTGAATCTATTTCATCGCGATTGCTCAAAGATTGTGCAACGTTTTCGACGCCTTGAGCCGAATTCTCTTCGGCATCACGACGAGCTGCACGAGCCGTTAAATCAGCAGTCAGATATATTTTTAGTGCCGCATCGGGTGCAACTACAGTTGCAATATCGCGACCTTCAACAACTATTCCCCGCTTTGAATCAGAAATAATTTTGCGCTGTAATTTCAAAAGTTCAGCGCGTAGCTCTGGCATCGCTGCAAACTTTGAAACACTTTCGGTAACTTCAACGGTGCGAATCGCATCGGTAATTTCAGTATCACCAGCAAATAAACGTGGCTCAAGCGGATCGACCACAAATCGCAAAGGTGAAGATTTAAGTGCTTTTAGAACAGAGCTTGCATCTGTTAAATCATTTTGTAACGCAAGCCATGTGAGACCACGATAAAGCGCGCCAGTATCTAAGTAGTCCCAAGTAGATCGCATTGCCACTGATTTTGAGGTGCTTGATTTACCCGAACCACTAGGGCCATCTATTGCTACAACTATGCCCATAATGACCCTTATTCTACGTTGCTTACAGCGTGAGGCTTTACCTAAATCTCAACTTCCTAAAAATCATTAGCTAACCATTAACTAACAGAGTGAACGTTCCAGCCATCTTTTGTTAAGGACTCACTTAATCGCCCAATATCTTCTGGCGCAATTGCTAGCGTAATTACTGCAGTTAGTTGACCTGGTGAATGTTCCAGCGCGAGGTCTTCAATGTTCACATCGGCTTTTGCGCAAGCGTTGAAAAGTGAACCAAGTTGACCGGGTCTGTCATCAATGACAATCGGCAGATAGCTGTATTCGCGAGATTTACCACCGTGCTTGCCAGGAATTGCACTCTTTCCGGCACGTCCCGCGGCGACAAGTGACTCCCATTTAGCAGGGCCACTGGCAGCTGAAATCAGAGCCGAAAGATCACTTTGTAGACTTATCAATAATGGCAATAGCGCAGCCTCATTGGCAGCCAATATCTCGCCCCACAGCTTTGGATCCGAACCCGCGATTCGAACTGTGTCCCTTAGCCCGCCCCCGGCCAGCGCTAGCGCCTCTGGACTTGAGTTCAAAAGCTGGGCGGCAAGCAAAGAACTGATCGTTTGCGGTAGATGTGAAATCAAAGCCACCCGCTCATCGTGATCTTCTGCGCTCATTTCAACCGGCTGAGCCCCGCATGCTGCGATAACTTCAAGCACCATCGCCTTAGCTGCCGCTGAAGTTTCCGATGTCGGCGTAATTATCCAGGCGCGATCTAAGAAGAGATCAGCCCGAGCAGATACAGCCCCACTAACCTCGCGTCCAGCCATCGGATGGGTGCCGCAGAACCTCGACAAAAGCCCTTGAATATTTGATACCTCAAGTAAAGGTTTTGTCTTCACACTACCAATATCCATAAGTATCGCTTGAGGGTTTAGAGTTTCTTCGCGCTCAATCGCCGATTTGAAGGATGATGGTGGTGTGGCAATGATGATTAGGTCAGGGTTCTCAAAGTTCCCAGATTTGACGAGGTCATTAGCCAAAAGTTCCGCGTTGGCATCAACATCTACAAATTGAACAGATGCTCCGGCAGCCTTTAGGGCAAGTCCAATTGAGGTTCCAATTAGGCCAGCGCCTACTATCCGAACTGATTTTGATTTCACAGTGAGCCCCTTATTGGGCTAAATCTTTGCGAAGAGCTGTGGCGCCATGAAGATAAATATGGGTTATTTCGTCCTTACTTTTTGCACTTTCAACATGCATTAACACTCTAATTATCCGGTCAAGTGCCCCTGGAACATCTATCTCGACAGCACAGATCAACGGAGTGCCGGCAAACCCAACATCGCGAGCCGCGGCTGCTGGAAAATCAGCTATCAAATCTGGGGTTGCAGTCATTAAAACTGAGATCACGTCATCGACTTCGAGCCCATTAGCTTTGAGCATCGCAGGCAGGAGCTCACGCACGCCGTCGCCTATAGCCACGCTTGAATTCACGCTCACCTGAGTAGCGCCCCGAATTGCTCTTAAAACCATGGTTAAGGGTACCTTGAAGTACCCTTTTTTCGTTTTTAATAATTACGTGTTTACCTACAAATCTACTTACCGACTAATCTAGATAGATATCTCGGAGCCTCAAGCTTTGTCAAACCTGTGCGCTCCCTCAGAATCAGCTATATCGATATATAGATATGAATGTGAATTCTTGTGCTTGGAGAAAGCCAAATTGTCGACAAATATCTTCTCAGGATTTCTAATATCGATAAGTAGAGAAATAGATATTTATTGAATATAGATAAACCGATTTATTTCTTTAAATCTAAAGCCTTCTGTATATTTAACAACTCTTGTTCATTTAGGTCGCGCCAGCGTCCCTCAGGGGTGTCGCCCAATGAGATCGGTCCGAAGTTAGTGCGGATCAATCGAAGGACCTCTACGCCGACCGCTTCCATTAGGCGGCGAATGATGTGATACCGGCCCTCATGGATCTTTACTTCGATCCAGTTTGCCGACAATTGCTTAAAGCTAAGTACTCGACCCATGCCATCTTCGAGCTCTACACCCTTTAAAAGCACCTTATCTACCCCTGTTTCCAGGCGTCCTTCGAACTCAATTATGTAGGTCTTTTCAAGTCCAAATGATGGGTGAGTTGCACGGAAAGTCAGATCGCCATCATTAGTAAGCAGGATCAGGCCCTCAGAATCCTTATCCAGGCGCCCCACATGGAATAAGCGTTCTTTACGCAAATCAATGAAGTCGGCCAAAGATGGACGACCTTCTGGGTCATACATCGTAGACAGAACACCTTTTGGCTTATGAAGTACTAAATAAGACTTAGTCAAAGAACGCTTAATTGTCTCACCATCAACTGCCACTTCATGGTTATCTGGGTCTATTTTGGCACCTAGTTCACGAATTGGACGTCCGTCGACAGTTACTCGACCATCGGCTATTAGTTCATCGGCTCCACGGCGGCTGGTGATTCCCGCATCGGCAATTATTTTATTAAGGCGCATCTCGGCCATTTGGCTATCTCCTCGACAGTCAGGTTAAGGGCGTAAAGATACCGCCTCTCCCCTGTCTGGGGCTAATTGGCCTGTCTAGGACTAGTCGGTGAGTGAATCCAGAATCTCGTCGAGTCGATCAAGGTCTGGCAAATATGGAGCCAGGGCTGGCAGATCTTCGAGACTGTTTACGCCCAGTCGTTCAAGGAAATAGCTGGTGGTCTTATAAAGAATTGCGCCAGTTTCGTGCTCTAGGCCAAACTCTTCAACCAAGCCACGAGTAATCAAAGTCTTCATTACCGCTTCGACATTAACGCCACGGATCGCCGAGACGCGAGCACGACTAACTGGCTGGCGATAGGCAATAACGGCCAAGGTCTCTAAAGCTGCCTGAGTCAGGCGATTCTGTTGGCCGTCGAGGACAAACTTCTCAACTGCTACAGCGCAATCTGGATGGCTATAAAAACGCCATCCCCCGGCCACAGCGCGCAGCTCGAAGCCGCGACCTTCATATGAGGAGGAAAGGTTCTCAAGGGCGGCCACAACTTCATCGATCGTCACGACCAGTACCGAAGCTAAGGTCAGCTCAGTTACTGGCTCATCGACGACCATTAAAATCGCTTCGATTGAACGCTCAAGTTCTACATTAGACATTTTCGCCCTCGCTATCTTCTAAGACCACCGGAATATCAAACTCATCAGATACTTCAACTTCACCAGATTCACTGCCTACCCAACTGATCTGGAGCTCGCCCAGGGCTGCCACCTGATCGAAGCGAAGAACGCCTTGGCGATAGAGATCAAGCAAACTCAGGAACCTGGCTACGACAACTAAGGTGCTGCTGGCATCGGCTATGAGGCTACGGAAACTCAAAGTCTTAGATCTACGCAAAGCCTCAACCACGCCTTTAGACTCTTCGGCCACGCTCACAAGCGGCATATGAAGGTGCTCAACTGAAACTAAAGCTGGGGTCTTTGG
>CAJAFH010000105.1 GCA_903939005.1 uncultured Actinomycetes bacterium
GGCGTCGGTTGATCGATACTGCCATATCCAAAAAATTTGTCATAAACATCGGCGGATAAGAAACCTAATCCGTGTGCAACCTCATGCAAAATTACTGATTGCAAGTCGTATTCCGTAGTACGTGGCTTATCGTCACCGCGCTGGTTCCAATTAGCGGATGAATTAACTTGAATAATTATCTCGGCGTTATCGCGATCTAAATCTTTTCCAGCAAGCGCATTAGCAAGTGCTGATGGATACCAAAGTGTTGAATCAGGCGCACCAACGAATCCGGCAAAGTAACTTCCGGGCCGGGCGCTACCGAGCACATCACTATTTGCACTTCGGCCCCAGGTAGCTGTCACGGTTATATCAACGGCAGATTTGAAATTTGCTGCCCAGGTATCTAGCGCAGCTTGGACTTCAGTGCGGGCCCAAATCGGAAATGCGTTATAGGTAATGGCAAACTTTGAAAGCTTCTCTAAATTTGCAGATGGTGAACTCTTTGCAGTTGTCGCATTTGCCACTGGTGCTGAATTACCAGCAAATGTATGGCCCCACACCGTGGCCGGCCGCACTCGAACTTGAGCTTGCGCAGAGGGGGCTAACAGAGAGGTCGAAATTAACGCAGCAGAAAGTAGTGCGATGCTTAAATTCGCTATCTTTGTACTGGATCTGCCCCACATATTGCGCAACGCTATCAGGGTGAGATGATTGGCCAATGACCGCCCAGCCTAAAATTTCCCGTGAAAATAGCCCTTCGGAATACTCTGAAGTGCTTAATCGGCTGCGCCAAGAACCTGCGATTTCTATGCAGAATTCAGCCGGAAATTCTCGACCAGAACCAACTTTAGATGAGGCTCGCGAAGATTTAGCGCGAGCTATTGGCGAGGTTGCCCATACTTTATTCGCCAAAAAATATGGCCCGATGGTTGCCACAGTTACTAAAACCACTGCCGAGGCAGTTCTAAAAGATCTCGAGAAGAACGCATATCGCGCCAAGAATGATGCAACTTTGATTGCCCAAGAACTCATTGACCGCGCGATTACAAAAAATCGGAGTAAGAAGAAGTGACAGTGATAACTGTTTACTCTAGAAAAAACTGCCACCTTTGCGACGTAGCCTTGGAAAGTTTGGAATCAGTTAAAACCGAGTTAGTTTTCGAAATTGAAAAAATCTATATCGATGGAAATGATGAACTAACGAACAAGTATGGCGAAGAAGTACCAGTGATTCACATCGATGGCAAACATCACGATATGTTTAGAGTAGATCTAGAACGCTTTAGATCTTCCCTTGAAAAACATCGTCAGCATCAATAATTCGATACGAATAGCCCTGTTCAGCTAAGAACCGTTGGCGGTTTTGTGCGAAGTCTTGATCGACAGTGTCGCGCGAAACTACTGAATAAAATATCGCACCACGACCATCGGACTTTGGACGCAAGATGCGACCTAATCGCTGAGCTTCTTCTTGGCGGGAACCAAATGCACCTGATACTTGAATCGCAATCGTGGCATCTGGTAAATCGATCGAGAAGTTAGCCACCTTAGAAACAACTAAACATTTGATTTCACCGGTACGAAATAGCCCAAATAAACGTTCGCGCTCTTTAACAGGGGTGTCGCCTTTAATTAACGGGACGCCAAGTACTTCAGAAAGTTCATCAAGTTGTGAAATATATTGTCCAATTACTAATACCTGATCTGCGGCATGACGTTCAACTAGCGCTTCAACAACTTTACGTTTTGTAGCAGTTGTAGAGCAGTAGCGATAACGTTCTTCTGGCTCAGCAGTTGCGTACAACATGCGTTCAGATTCGGTTAGATTCACGCGTACTTCAACGCATTCTGCCGGCGCGATATAGCCCTGAGATTCAATCTCTTTCCAGGGCACATCAAAACGTTTTGGCCCGATTAGGCTAAATACTTCGCCTTCCATGCCATCTTCGCGAACTAAAGTCGCAGTTAAACCTAAGCGACGACGGGACTGAATATCGGCAGTAAAGCGAAAAATTGGCGCTGGCAATAAGTGAACTTCGTCGTAAATAATCAAACCCCAGTCATGCGTATCGAAGAGATCTAAGTGCGCATAAACACCATTCTTCTTCTTCGTCATAACTTGGTAGGTGGCAATAGTTACGGGCCGGATCTCTTTTTTAGCACCTGAATACTCGCCAATTTCATCTTCGTTTAGTGTGGTGCGCTTTAGTAATTCATCACGCCACTGACGGGCAGCAACTGTGTTTGTAACCAAAATTAAAGTTGTGGCTTTGGCATGTGCCATTGCGGCAGCGCCAACAATAGTTTTTCCAGCGCCACAAGGAAGGACAACGACACCAGAGCCACCATGCCAGAAACCTTCAGCAGCTAGTTCTTGGTAAGGACGAATTTTCCAGTCTTTTTGCACTAATGCAATTTCATGCGCTTGACCATCGACGTAGCCAGCGAAATCTTCGGCTGGCCAACCCAGACGCAATAGTGATTGTTTTATCGCACCACGTTGGCTCGGATGCACAGCCACAGTTTCTTTATCAATGCGAACGCCCAGCAGTGGCGCAATTTTCTTGGCCCGAATTACTTCTTCGAGAACAGCACTGTCACTTGTGATCAGAATTAAACCGTGAACTGGATCTGCTTCTAATCGCAAGCGACCGTAGCGCGACATAGTCTCGGCAATATCTACCAACAATGAATGCGGAACTGCGTAACGAGAGTATTTAATTAAAGTATCAATTACTTGTTCAGCATCATGGCCAGCAGCACGAGCATTCCATAAACCTAAATTAGTCAGTCGGTAAGTATGAATATGTTCGGGGGAGCGTTCTAGTTCAGCAAATGGCGCGATCGCTCGTCGACATTCAACGGAACCCGGATGATCAATATCTAAGAGCAGAGTTTTATCGCTCTGGACAATCAGCGGTCCATCAGTCATTTAATAGGTCCTTAATAAAGGCGTGCAGGAAGTCAGTTCGTTGGTGCATTGCGCTAACACTTGCCCATTCAGTGAGCGCATGCGCGCCGCCACCAATTGCGCCTAAACCATCTAGAACTTGAGCACCAGCTGCTGCTGCAAAGTTGCCATCACTGGCACCACCGACTGAGGCGTGACCAAGTGCCGGAATTCCGATTGTGGCCGCGACTTTTTCAGCGCGCTCGTAAAGGGCTTTAGTTGCAGCTGGTTCAAGCGGTGGACGATTCAAGCCACCGATAATTTCAATGCGAGCAGCTGGGTTATTTGGTTGCAAAGATTTGATGGCTGCATCAACCCGAAGTAGTTCAGCGGCCGAATAAGAACGCGCATCGATATCTAAAACTGCTAAATCAGGAACTGAGTTGGTTGTGGTGCCAGCGCTTAACATGGTCGGAACAACTGTGGTGCCATGCTCAGAATTTTCTAGAGCTGCCATTTGTAAAACTAAATGAGAAATTTCAACAGTTGAATTTATTCCATTTTCGGGTTCCAGGCCTGCGTGAGCAGCACGACCATGAACTTTTACTTGATACATCGAAGTTCCTTTGCGGCCAGTTTTAACTTTGCCATCAAGTGATGCTTCAAGAACCAATACCGCTTTAGCGTTCTGCGAAAGTTCTTTAATTAAATTGCGTGATGCGTGGCTGCCAGTTTCTTCATCAGTAGTTGCAACTAGTGCGACTGATCCGTCGATTCCTTTAAGCGCAAAGAGAGCCTGCAAGAAGCCAACTTTCATATCAAAAGTTCCGGGCCCGCGAATAACATCGCCATTGATTTCAAATAGTGGTTGGTATGAACCCTTTGGCCAAACGGTATCTAAATGTGCAAGCAAAACAATTTCCGGTTTAGCATCGCCCCACCAGAAAACTGGGCGACCTTCGATTTCGCGAATCTGTGCCGGCGTTCCTAAAACATCAGCTGCAATTGCGCTGGCAACTTCGACAACTTCGCGACAAGCGGCGAGATCTTCGGTGGGGGATTCGCAGCGAACTAAGGTCTCTAGAGCGCTAAGCATTAGGTCAGGCATAGGGTTAAGTCTGCCGTATTCGGGACTTTGGGCGTCGGTCATAGCGGTGCGACCCCCGTAATACGCGGGATTCGAAAGCTTTGCATCTCGCCAGTGGCATGATCTCGAGCCACTAAGGCACCTGCCGAGATTTTTATTGGGTCAACTATGCGATGTGAAACGGCGCCATTGTTATCGGCATAACCAATTGAAAGTGCTTGTTGTTTTTCAACGTAGATCGCTAAAAGATCCATAGTTTCATTTGCGGTAGTGCGCGGCAATGAACCTAGAGCGTTTGCGGCTGAATCGCGAATTTTGCTCTGCTTATGACTCGATTTCTCGCCCGCTCTAATTGAACGCACTGCGGCAGACAAAGTTGATTCTGTTGGCGGATCAATTTCACCGATTACCCGAGGAGGCTTTGGTTTTGCTTTTGCGCGATGAGAGCGATGGCCAGTAATTAAGGCACCATTGCTTGCTTCAGCTGCTGGCAAGTAACCAGCGCTACGCAAAACATTCATGGCATCTGCCGCATCTAAATCGCAGATCAAAACTTCAGCGGCAATTTTTCTTAGCGAAAGAACATCAAGTCGCTTATCGCTCATGATCTGCGCAATAAGTGAAGTGTCCTCGCAGCGGATAAAGCTGGCGGTATTGCCAACACGCAACTTTCCATGTTTCTTTGCAACATCGGCAATCAAATATTCCAGCGGTTGTGGCATTGGAGTTTTTGAAGTCTTAACTAAGAAGGTGCGAATTTCTTCACCGCTTTTGCCATGATCAAGCCCACGACGAATTGATGCTTCGCTGAACCGGTAAACAGTTGCGCCGCCTCGACTTTCAATGTCAGCGACTGCGGAAAGATCGCGGGCAATGTCATGCTCGAGCGGCCCTGGCGCAATTGCAGTGTTATCGCTTTGAATCAAAATATGGTCAACCGGTTTTGGTAGATCGGTATCGATACCAATCTCATCGGCACCATTCATAAATGCCCGACCATATTTAGCAGATGCGCCTTGACCAGTGAAGCCCAGCCATTCAGCTTCACGCAACGTCCAAGCAATAAGTTCCTCTTGAATGCCCGGATTACGCTTACTTGGCGAGATCCATTTAACCGTGCGCGTAAAGCTAGATAGCTCTGGTGCCAGGTTTGGTTGTTCATTTAGCAACTTAATTACTAATTTACGGGTGCTTGCCGCATTTACGCGATCAAGTTCGGGGCCAAGGGCTGCAACGCTCTTTGCTTCGCCGCGACCAACTAGGCCACTAACGCGTGAAGTTGTTAACCAATTTGCGGCAAGAGCACTCCAACGAGTTTCGGCGCTTTGGGTTAACCAAATATCAAAATTGTTACTTGGCAAAATGCGATCATCGCCATCAATAGTTAGCAAACCGGCTAGGTAAGAAAGTTCGGCAATAAATGCGGCACAGTTTTCATCTATTCCGATATGTGCTGAAATTAATTTCAAGTCACGGACACCAAGGCCGCCAGAACGAAGCGCATCGGCTGGTTCTTGTGCCCAGAAGTGAAGTAGCTCTTCGACCCAACCAAGCACAGTTGCGACATTTGCAGCAGCAGCCATGTTTACAGATTTTTCGACTCGCTTAGTTCCGGTTACGGCAGGTGCGGTACTTTCATAACTCTTATGAACTTTTCCACCGCGTAAGAAAATTCCGACTTCGCGCGGCATGATTACAGTGCGCTGATCTAGCGGAACGAGAAACTTACGATCTAGCAACCAAGCAATGCCAGGGCCCGGATTCTTAATGTCGCCAACGCTTCCGCGAGGTGGTCCCCAAATTAATTGAGTAAGCACACGATTAGCAGCTTCTGGAGCTTCGTTTAATTCTGTCAGTTTTAATTTTGCAAGAGATGCTGGCCCCAGACCTGCTGGTTCATTAATCAAGAGTTGGCTTACCGAAGTAGGTAGTCGCAATGCTTTTTCAGTTGGATAGATCAGCCCAAAAGCTATAAGTCGCACGACTGCAATGGCGGCATCCTTATGGGTAATTGAAATAACATTTTTAAGCGTAAATTCTTCATCTAGCGCGACACATGCTTCGAGAATTTGGAATTCAAACTCGGTTAGCGAATCAATCGCACGCGCAATGCTGTGTGAAGATGAAGCTCGAACTGCAAGGGATGCTAAATCTGGCGGAACTGGGGAAACTAAATCGGGGCGCGCAGCAAAAAGCTCAGATAAACCGGCATCGTCAAGCGAGCGCAGGTAGTCAGTAAATGAGCGAATTTCCATAACCGCCCTACATTAGTGGAAGGAAGGGCGATCCGCCTATTCAAGGTTCTGGGCTAGCGAGATTTACGAGGGCGCAGCCAAGTTAGGCCGGCAGCCAATCGACTAACCAGTGGCCCAAAAATTTGGCTAAATTTGCGGCCCCGGCGAAATTCATGAATTGGCCAGCCTTCACTCATCGCTCGCAATTGCAAAATCGCATCAGGATTAATTGCATTTGGTTTTCCTACGGCTCGAAGCAATGGCAAATCATTATGGCTATCTGAATATGAGTAACACTGGGAAAGATCAAAATTTCTATCGGCTGCCAACTTGGTAATTGCCACAGCCTTTTCGGCACCGTGCAACAAATTACCTTCTAAAGTTCCAGTGTATTTTCCATCTTTAATGGTGGCTCTACTTCCGAGTGCGCCAGTAAAACCTAACCGATTTGCAATCAGAATTGCCATATCTTCAGGCGCTGCAGTAACGAGCCAAACTTCTTCACCATTTGCTAAATGCGCGCCAGCAATATCAATCGTGCCTTGCCAAAGTGCGGGAGATACGAATTCATCATAAATTTCTTGACCAATGGCTTCAATTTCGGCAACACCATGGCCACCAATAAAATCAGTTGCCGCATTTTGGAATTTAATAATTTCTTCTTTATTTTCTTTACCGGTTAAGCGAAATCTCAGGTTGGCTAAGACAAAGCGCGAAATGTCAGCTTTGGTAAAGAAACCTCGCTGGTACATGCCTCTTCCGAGAAAGTAGAGCGATGATCCGTGGATCAAGGTGTTATCTACATCGAAAAAGGCCGCTCGCTTTTGGGTGAGTGCCATGTCACTACCTTAGCGAGAGAACTGTAAATCCGACGCTTTATGCTTAGCGTATGACTTCAACTGTCCATGTGATTCGCCACGGCGAGGTAGAGAACCCTCAGAAGATTCTCTATGGCCGTCAACCTGGTTGGCGATTATCAGAGCGCGGCCAAGCGATGGCTAGCACTCTAGGTGAATGGGCAAAAGCAATTGATTTAGGCGCACTTCATGTTTCACCACTACAAAGAGCCCAAGAGACTGCCGCGCCTATCGCAGCAGCACACAATATTTCTATTACAACCGATGAACGGTTAATCGAAGCAGCCAATATTTTCGAAGGCAAGCCATTTGGAATTGGCGATGGCGTTCTAAAGCATCCTTCAGCATGGCGCCATTTATATAACCCTTGGAAACCATCTTGGGGCGAACCTTACGACGAGCAGATCGCACGTATGTTGGCAGCAATATTCGCTGCGAATAAAGCAGCAAATGGTAAGGATGCAATCTGTGTCTCGCATCAACTTCCAATTTGGATTTTGCGAAGCGCAATTGAAGGACGTCGCTTGATTCATGATCCACGCAAACGCGAATGTTCGTTAGCCTCGGTGACAAGTGTCCACTTTGATGATGAAGGTTTAATTTCAGGTCTTTCTTACTCTGAACCAGCGAAACATTTGTTGCCACCGAAAAAATGATTCGCAACTCACGCCGATTCATTCTTATCGCAGTTAGTGCTCTTCTTCTAACTAGCTGTGGAAATGGTGGAGCTTCAACCGCGCAAGAGAATTACATTTCTGGAAACGGCGCGGTAACTTTTATTTCAGCTGCTGAACGCGCGATGGCGCCAAAACTTAGTGGCGATACTTTGTACGGAACTAAATTTGATTTTGCAGGGAACCAGATTGCAGTTGTAAATGTTTGGGCCTCCTGGTGTTCGCCTTGTCGGGCCGAGATGCCTGCTTTGACTGCGCTCTCAAAAAAGTATTCTGATGTGCAATTTATGGGCATTCTGACGCGAGATAATTTGGCTAATGCAGAGGTATTCGCCCGCCAATTAGGGGTTCCGTACCCTAATTTCATTGATGATTCGTTGCTGCTGGGCTTTCGCAACACCTTGCCCGCAAATGCAATTCCAACGACAGTCGTCATTGATAACCAAGGTCGAGTAGCGGCACGTATTTCTGGGCCAGTTACTGTTGGTGGGCTAAGTGATTTGATAGAACGGTTAACTGCCGAATGAGAAACTTTGTAGTCGAGCAGATTTTTTCAGGGTATCTAATTGTTGCTCTTCCCGTGGCAGTGCTAGCTGGAATAGTTTCATTCTTATCTCCCTGTGTACTTCCATTAGTACCTGGGTATATTTCTTATGCAGCGGGCTTTAGTTCTAAACGAGGCCGAATTTTATTAGGCTCCTCGTTATTTGTATTAGGTTTTTCAGCTCCCTTTGTTCTCTATGGTGCTCTATTTGGCACTATTGGTTCTCGCATCACTGAATACGAAACAGGGATAACGCAGGTACTAGGTGTTGTAACCATATTGATGGGCATCATTTTCTTAGGAAAATTCCCGATGATGCCTACGCTACATCTAAAGAGCTCAGCATCCGGTGGCTTAATTGGTGCACCACTACTTGGATTTGCATTTGGTGTTGGTTGGACCCCATGCATCGGACCAGCACTTGCAGCAGTTCAGACTTTGGCATTTCAGGAAAGTTCGGCACTAAGAGGGGCACTCTTGTCGATTGGCTACTGCTTTGGGCTAGGCCTGCCATTTATTCTTTCGGGCTTGTTCCTAGATCGCTCCGAAAAACTTCGCAAATTATTAGTCCGTAACGGAAATCTGATCTCGCTAATCGGTGGCATATTCTTAATCATTATCGGATTACTTCAATTACTAGGGCTATGGAGTGAATTAATGATTTCACTACGCTCAACAATTTCAAATTTTGTGCCGGTGATCTAATGAGCAACGAGACTCAACTTCCAGAAATCGGCGCTATTGCGCTAGTTAGATATTTCTGGCGTCAGTTGACCAGCATGCGCACCGCCTTGGTTCTACTGTTATTACTGGCTTTGGCAGCTATTCCGGGCTCTTTGATCCCACAGAACGCTCAGAATCCAATGGCAGTAACTGACTATTTCGAAGAACATAGAACACTAGCTATCTGGTTTGAACGCTTTTCACTCTTTGATGTTTATTCATCACCTTGGTTTAGCGCGATCTATATCTTGCTCTTTATCTCACTCATCGGCTGCGTACTACCAAGATCATTTGAACATTTACAGGCTAGCCGTGCTTTGCCACCGAAGACTCCTAAGAACTTAGCGCGCATGGAGCATTTCCAATCATGGCCAGCTAATGGCGATGAAATGGAAATTGCAAAGAGTTGGTTAAAGGCAAAACGTTTCCGAGTTCTAGAAAGTGAAGAAAGTATTGCAGCCGAAAAAGGTTACTTACGTGAAACTGGAAATCTTTTCTTTCATATTTCACTAATCTTAATTTTGGTTGGAGTTTTAATCGGTGGACTATTTGGAGTCCGTGGAAGTGCGATTTTGAGTCAAGGTGAACGCTTTGTTAATAACGCGACTTCTTACGACACAATTAGTTTTGGTCAGATCACTAGCGAGAATTCGCTGCCACCTTTTACAATTAAAGTAGATAAGTTTGTTGCTAAGTACAACACTTTGACGAGCGCGCCTGAGGACTACACGCTTTACGTAACTACAGTTGCCGAACCGGGTGCAACTCCTAAACAGCAAGTGGTTAAAGTAAATAGTCCGCTTACTTTTGGCAGCACTCGCGTTTATCTACAAGCTAATGGATATTCCCCAATAGTTACCGTGCAAGATAAAATCGGCAACGTAACTTTCCAAGGCCCAGTGCCATTCTTGCCGCAAGATGCAAATTTAAGATCAATTGGTGCGATCAAAGTTCCTGATGGGGATCCACAATTAGGCTTTGTATCTTCATTCGTACCGACTTATGAACGCACTTCAGATCAAGGTGCTATTTCAGTATTTCCTGAACTATTAGATCCCAAGTTACTCTTTTCGATTTGGCAAGGTGACTTAGGCCTAGATACTGGTGTACCGCAATCGGTTTATCGAATTGATACTTCAAATATGAAACAGATCATGCTGGACTCCTTAAAGCCTGGGGAGTTCCTGAAATTTAGCGAAGGCACAATTACTTTTGAAGACGTGGTTCCGTGGGTAAACCTTCAAATAGTTAGTGATCCCGGAAAGAGTTATTCTTTGATCGGTGGCATAGTTGCGATCCTTGGCTTATTAGCATCGCTATTTACTAGACGCAGACGAATCTGGATTCGGGTAAGCGCTGGTGAAGTGCAGGTAGCAGGCTTAGCCAAGAACGGTGCACCTGGTTTAGAAATTGAGATGTCAGAATTTGTAGCGAAGTTGAGAGGGATCTAAATGTCATCACAAGATTGGGCGTATTTTTCAAATTACGCAATCTATTCAGCCATGGCTCTCTTTACTCTCGCCTTCTTCGGCCATGCATATGAAACAGCTTGGGCAGTTCGCACCCCAAACGCGGCTTCTGAAACCGAAGGCAACTTAGTTACCAAAACTTTTGATAGCTCGCGAACTCAAAAAGCGATGCGTATTGCTACCGCCATGATGATTCTCGGTTTTATATTTTTGCTAGCTGGTGTGGTTACTCGAGGGCTTTCAGCCAGTCGAGTTCCGTGGGGCAACATGTATGAATTTTCAATTACCGGCGCTCTTGCCTTTACTGGCGCTTATCTATTTGCGCTACGCAAATATGATCTGCGATGGCTGGGTGTTTTAGTTTCGATCTCGGCTCTATTGACCTTGGGTACCGCAATCACCTTGCTTTATGTCCCAAGTGCACCGCTAGTACCGGCCCTGAAATCAACTTGGCTAGTTATTCACGTATCCGCTGCGATTATTTCTGGTGGAGTTTTCTTGCTGGCAAATGTGATCGCCGCCGCCTATCTCTACTTAGACAATATGGAGACTAAAGGGCCACGCAAAGTTTGGGCGCAACGTCTTCCTGAATTGGAAGTTCTTGATCAACTTTCATATCGCTTAGTGGCATTTGTTTTCCCGCTCTGGACCTTCTCGGTTATTGCAGGCGCAATATGGGCCGAAAGCGCTTGGGGTCGTTACTGGGGTTGGGATCCAAAAGAAACTTGGGCATTTATTACTTGGGTTGCATACGCCGCATATCTACATGCCCGCGTAACTGTCGGCTGGCGTGGTCGTAGAGCGGCTTGGTTATGTTTGATTGCCGGATCAACATTCCTTTTTAATTACGTTTATGTAAATGTATGGGGAACTGGAAAGCACACCTACTCTGGACTTTAAGAGTTACTTAACTACGCGATAACTCTGAAGTGTTGGGTCTGTTGCATAAGCAATTCTCACGCCAGCTGATTTATTTGCAGCTAAGCCAGTTAAAATCTCTGGAGTTAAAACTTCACCAGGTGCAACTACTGCAACACCAGGCGGGTAA